>NZ_JAYGGZ010000007.1:0-101149 GCF_034931465.1 Anabaena sp. UHCC 0399
AACTAATTCTTTCTACTTCATCCACAGCTTTAGGAACACCAGCCGTTAACACCTCATGTCCTGTAGGTGTAACTAACACATCATCCTCAATGCGAATCCCAATACCCAGCCAACGCCGATCAGTTTCTGGTTGGTCTTCTGCAAGTTTCGTATCTGGGACAATATAAAGTCCAGGTTCAACCGTCAACACTTGGCCGGGTTGCAAAATCTGCGGTTTATCTTCACCATGTTGGTACACACCCACATCATGGACATCCAAACCTAACCAATGGCTGGTGCGGTGCATATAGTATGGCTTGTATTTCTCTTCCTCAATCAGTTTATCAACCTCGCCTTTGAGAATACCCAGTTCCACCAACCCTTCAGTCAAAACACGCACGGCGGTATCATGAACTAAGTTGAAAGCATTACCTGGTTTTACTTGAGAGATCGCTTGTTTTTGCGCTTCTAAGACCAGTTCATACAATATCTTCTGCTCTGATGTAAACTTACCACCTACCGGAAACGTCCGCGTAATATCCGAATTGTAATAACCATAAGCACAACCAGCATCAATCAGTAGCAAATCTTGCTCCTGCATCTGGCAATTATTTTCAATGTAGTGTAGTACGCAAGCATTCACACCAGAAGCCACAATAGAAGGATAAGCCGGCCCCATTCCTCCCCGCAAGCGAAAGATGCGTTCCATCTCCGCTTGGATTTCATACTCATAACGTCCGGGTTTAGCAATAGCGATCGCGTGATTGTGCGCTTCAACTGCAATTGCAGCTGCTTGACGCATCATTTCTAATTCAGCTTCGCTTTTAACTAACCTCATGCCGTGCAGGACTGTGCTAGTATCCTCGATGGCGATTGGCCCTGTACCCCGCTTGGGATAACTCCGCAGTAAACTTTGGTAATGTCCGAGGATTTTATCGTTAAAACTGCGATCGCGTCCTAAATGATAATAAATGCGATCGGCTTTTTCTAAATACTGGGGTAATTTTTCATCGAGTTCCGTGATGGGATAAGCCTCATCTGCTCCATAAATTTCTTTAGCTGCATCTACCCCACAGCGATAACCAGTCCAAACTTCCTTTTCTCTTTCCTTGGGTTGGACAAACAACACAAAGCGATGTTCTTGATGATGGGGTGCTAACACAGCTACCGCTTCCGGTTCGTTAAAGCCAGTCAGGTAGAAAAAATCACTGTCTTGACGATAGTTATATTCGACATCGTTGTGCATTACCGCCATTGGCGCACTGCGAAAAATAGCTGTACCACTACCAATTTTTGCCATTAACTGCTCACGACGCTGCCGATATTCTAATTGCATAGCTAAATCTATTGCTGAATTTATAGTATAGTTTTACACTTTTAGCAACTATAGGTTATGGTTGCTAGTCTAAGTTATTCTAGCCAATCTTGATTTCACCTTCAGCACTGAAATTAAGCCAAGGCGCAAAGAAATGTACATTTATACAAATGATTCAGTTTAGTTAAGGGTAGTTGGGATTTGTATAATTCCCATTTCTTGAAAAAGGCGGAGTTATAAATTATCAATAATTTTATTTTTTAGCTGTATTCATATTATACAAAATAATCTGGCTTTTTACCCAATTTATAGATTTTTGCATATCTGTTAGCGTAAAACATTTAATTCTAAAAAACATAGTATAAAACACTAATTAAAAACCTTGTTATGTAAGAATTTGATAATCAAACATCAAATATATTCGGCTTGGTTTTTCTGTTGTAATAACTTGCCAAATATTCACCATTGTTTTTAAATGATGACATGAAACAGTATTTTTTATCATCAAACCATGAAGAATAAAAATCAAAGCCAATTGCAAGTCATCTACCTATCAAGATGTGAGCAAAGGATGATTTTTATCAAAAACAAATGTTTATCAAAGAAAATGTTTTTTATAGAAAATGTTATTTGAAGACAGAATTGACTGCCAAGAAAGAGTTAAAACTTTGATAGCAACCAGTCATAAAAATATACTATGTCTAGCGCACCAGAATTCAACAACAAAGTGGCTAATGCGTTTGATATATCCTTGCAAAAATCACAGAGCTTGATAAATCCTTCGCAAGGTCTGTCAGATTTTAATATCACATTACCAACCAATAATAGTTCCTCTCCTGAACCATCACCATTAGACTTTCTTCCCCAATCTCCCTTTACTACTGTTAACCCAAACCCTAATCCTTACCTAACTAGTGCCGCCATCACTCCTGACTTCAATGGTGATGGTAAAGCAGATAAAGTTTGGGTGAACACTCAAACAGGTGAAATTGTCGTCCGTCTAATGGATGGTGCAACAACTGTACAAGAAGCTTCTCTAGGTCAATATGACCTAACCACCTGGAGTTATAAAATTGCTGACTTCAACAGTGATGGTAAGACAGACTTCTTGTTGCGTAATAACGCCACAGGTGAAAATGCTGTTGCACTGATGGATGGTACTAGAGTTGCTAACTTTGTTTATCTAGAGAAAGTTGATGCAGGCTGGGAAGCTAAAATTGGTGATTTCAACGGCGATCGCAAAACTGATATTTACTGGCATAATGCCACCACTGGCCAAAACGCTATTTGGACTATGGATGGTACAACAGTCACTAGTGCCAACGTTCTAGATACAACAGATGTGGGTTGGAATCCTACTATTGTTGATTTTGACGGTAACGGTAAGAGTGATATCTTCTGGCGCAATACTGCGACTGGAGAAAATAATGCTTGGTTCATGGATGGCGCACAATCCACCAAATATGATCTCCAAGCACAAGATTCATCCTGGTCTTACACCCTTGGCGATTTCAACGGAGACTTCAAAACTGACATTCTCTGGCGCAACACCAGCACCGGTGAGAATAAAGTTTGGACAATGAATGTTCTTCCTGGTGTCGGTCCTCTTGTCACTGAAGGCACTCTCAATACACTTGACTCATCATGGAAAGCCAGCATTGGTGATTTCAATGGTGATGGCAAGACAGACATCTTCTGGAACAATGAGACAACCGGCGAGAACACAGCTTGGTTGATGGATGGTACTAATAAGAGCAGTGAAGCTTTCTTGCCCAAAGTTTCCGAAACTGGTGCAGTATATCAGCCATTCCTCGGCGATCACAATGGCGATGGCAAGACAGACATCTACTGGCGTGATCAAGCATCCGGTCAAGACGTACTTTGGGTCATGGATGGCACTACAGCTACCGCAACACCTGTAGCCAATTCATTGACTCCAGAATGGTACACCGGCTGATACTCAATTAGGGAATAGGAAATAGGGAATAGTATCTATTCTATTCCCCCCTGTCACCTGTCACCTTTCACCTGTCCCCTACCCTCTATTCCCTATTTCCCCACTAGTGAGGTTAAAATCACAGACAAGGTTTAAATCTGAAGTGGAATTATGAAAACTGCGGAAAAGCTGGCTGCTGGTTGGCTATTAACACTCGGATTCACATTTTTGACTGCCTCTGTCTCTGCGGTAGTGGAAAGAAATACTATGCTTAAACCCATTTCCACAGGGGAAAATGAGGAGTTGGTGCGGGAATATATCAATAGAGATGCTCTGTCTCTATTAAATGCTACTGCTACCCAAGGAATAATTTTTGGCTTTCCCACCATGATTTTAGGTTCATGGCTGGGTTGGGGATTGTACCTGCAAAGCAAAAATCAAAAAAAAGCCCTTCAGCAGCAATTAAGCGATCGCTTACAATCTACTTTTTATCAGATGATTCAAAATAGTGATGGACGCATCACTGTTTTAGGCTTTGCTATGCAGTCACAACTACCTGCAACAGTAGCCAGACAATATTTAGATGAAAAAGCTAAAGAATTCAGCGCAAATTTTAAAGTTAGTGATGAAGGGTCAGTATCATATCATTTTGATGTCTAATCCCTAATTAACTTGACAAATAAGTCTAATGATGCAGATTTTTTTGAGCGTAGCTGCCATTTTAGGCGGTTTGTCAGTGGTGGCTGGTGCTTTCGCTTCCCATGCACTGCGGGAAAGAATTAGTGAGCGATCGCTGGAAATTTTTGATGTCGGCGCGCGTTACCAAATGTATCATGCTCTAGCCTTATTGCTAGTAGCCGTCTTAATTAGCCGTACACCATCGCCGCCAACCACTTTGATAGCTAGTGGCTGGCTTTTTATCGTCGGTATCGCCATTTTTTCTGGCAGTTTGTACGCCCTCAGCTTAACTGGGATAAAAATTTTAGGTGCAATTACACCCTTGGGTGGCGTAGCTTTTATTCTAGGTTGGGGTGCTTTAGCGATCGCCGCTTGGAATTTAAAAATTGGCGTGTGAACCACCAAAAATTCAGGGTGCGTTAGCCTACGGCATAACACACCCTACTGGTGAATTTTGTTTTATGGGGGTGGAGGGACTTGAACCCACACGACCGTTTAAGGTCAACGGATTTTCATTCTCCCGCAGCTTTCGCTACTGCCATTTGGCTTTGAGAATTGGACTCTCTCTTTACCCTCGTCTTAACGTTAGGGTAGCTCCCGTCGAGTCTCTGCACCTTCCGACTAGTTAAGAGTTGAAACTTAAGACATACGAGTAAATATTTACTCGTAACCCAGCACTCATTACTCACTACTGTTTCGGCTTGGCTCAGGATTGCCTTGTCTGTCACCAGATTTAGGTTTCCCTGAGTTTGAGAGCATCCACTTCAAGGATTTCTCCTTCAAGGCTCAATTTAATTTAAGTCCGTAGCGTCTACCATTCCGCCACACCCCCCCATTTAGTTGGGAGATAAATATGTTTCAGAGGTAGCAAATACCTCCTCATCTATTCCAGCATTAAATGTGTTTTTTGTCCAACCAGATAGAAATTTTTATCTTTTTAGAGCCATTTTATCTTTTTAGCTTCGAGTTGCTGATGCTACCTTGCGGCTAATTAGATTTAGCATTTCTAATCTTATTTAACAAGCTTACCACTGTTTTACTGCCTTTGCCATTGTAGCATTATTTCAGCATTTTGATCAGCAATAATCAGGAATTTTTTGAAGGTTCATTAAAAAGCCCAATAGTTATGGTTTCTTTCGGCTTAGTATTCAGCCTATGATGGAAATGCAGATGCACCAAACAAAGAGTTTGTCAGTAACCCAGCCCTAAAGGGACTGGGCTTGTAAGAGAAATCAAGCAAGCCGTACTGACCAGACCACCCTGAGCATATTCGTTCGCGAATAGCGTCTCTAAGAGAAGGGTAGCCGTTATTTGAGTCACGACACCTGGGAATGCGTAGCTAGTTCCCCGCTCTGTCGCTGTGAGTTAAACAGTTTTAAGGTCACTGGAACAGTGCTTTCAGCCTAACAAGCTCTTCTAACAGGTCTAAGCTAACATTACTGGAACAGCAAGGCGATTCTCGGCATACAGGGAAGGTGGTAAATACTGTTCCTCTATTTACTACACCCCCTAAGGGGACTGCGACTCTCAGTCGCTCGTACTCTTTCCCTCTCAGCTTTTAAAAGCTGAGTTTCCCACATCCCGCGAGGTCTTATGATTGTACCCCTGCTATATCTGGCTCTAGCCGGAGCTTATTTGTTAGTTGTCCCCGTTGCTTTGATGATCTACATGAAGCAACGCTGGTATGTGGTTAGCTCAATAGAGCGTACCTTTATGTATTTCCTGGTGTTCCTCTTCTTCCCAGGACTTTTGGTTTTGTCGCCGTTTGTGAATCTGCGCCCTAAACCCCGAAAAATTGAAGTTTAACAAGATTGGTAGGTCATAACTCTCATGCGACGGATTGATGCGATTGGAATTGGCTTTGGCATATTCACGGCTGGCGGATTGGTATATTTGGGTTTACAGCTAGTGGGTATTGATAATCAACTAGCGGGGATATGGAGTCAAGCCTTGCTAGTCGTTGGGTTGATTGGCTGGGTAGCCAGCTATGCCTTCCGCGCTGGGGGGAAAAAAATGACCTACCATCAACAACGAGAGCAGTATGAGGAAGCCTTTTTCCAGAAACGACTCGATGAACTCTCTCCCGAAGAATTAGCGAAAATTCAAGCGGAGATTGAACAAGAGAGTGCTGAGTAATGAGTAATAAGTTATGAGTTATGAAGTGGGGTAAGTCAATACTCAACACTCAACACTCAGCACTCACTACGTTTTCCGGTGGTCAGTTGTTTGTTACTATTGACTACTGACCACTGAGAACTGACGACTAATTAATGACCGTTATTGCCGATCGCTTTCAAACCCTCAAGCGGAATCAAGAGTGCGCTCTGATTCCGTTTATTACTGCCGGTGATCCAGATTTAGCCACCACCGCCGCAGCGTTAAAGATTTTAGATTCCAGTGGGGCTGATTTTATTGAATTGGGTGTTCCCTATTCTGATCCTCTCGCCGATGGGCCAGTGATTCAAGCTGCCGCTACCCGCGCTTTGCAAAAGGGGACAAAATTAGAAGCTGTCCTAGAAATGTTGCAAGCCACTACCCCTAGTTTGCAAGCACCGATTATTTTATTTACCTACTACAACCCCATCCTACACAGGGGAATTGACAAGTTTTTAGAGCAGATAGCGGCGGCTGGGGTGGCTGGGTTGGTAGTGCCTGATTTACCCCTAGAAGAAGCAGCAGGACTGTTGAAACCAGCGAGTGAACGGGGGATTGATTTAACCTTGTTAATCGCGCCTACTAGCTCTGTAGACCGAATAGAGGCAATTTCTCAAGCTTCCCAAGGGTTTATCTATTTGGTGAGTGTCACAGGGGTAACGGGGATGCGATCGCAAATGGAAATCCGCGCATCTGATTTATTACCAGAAATTCGGCGTTTTACCGATAAACCCATTGGTGTCGGCTTTGGTATTTCTCAACCCGAACAAGCAACCCAGGTCAAAGCCTGGGGAGCAGATGCAATCATTGTGGGTAGTGCTTTTGTCCAGCGTTTAGCCGAAGGTACACCAGAACAGGGACTAAGTGCGATCGCCCAATTTTGTCAAAATCTTAAAGCAGCCATCAAAACATCTTAATGAGCAAGATAAACTAGATTAAAAAGTATAACAAGGCAGTTTTTTTACCCTAATCTGGTGGACAATTCAACATTTATGGTTTTGAATATTAACATTGGCATACTAGGCTGTAAAAAAACCAAATGATACAGTAGCTTATGATTTGGGTATTATGTGAAATTAAGTAGGCTTATAAAGATTATGAGTGTGAGAGTGAGTCAGTCAAAAGTTTTTATAGTTACATCGCAGTTGAGGTTAAAAGGCGATGAGTGAGAGTATGGCATTTATTGGCGGTGTCGCTGTAGCTGGACTGGCCGCTCTTTTATTACTCAGGGGGACAAGTGCTTCACAGGCTAACTTTGCTCTTAGCCCCCAAATCCCAGGTACTATAGTAGCACCCCAACCACCTATTCAACCCCCAACCTATTACCCACCCTATGGGCAAGCACAATACCCCAATCAGCCACCTGTTGCTCCTAGTACAGAACAGCGAGTAGAACTTGAACGGCTAAAAATGGATTTTGAACGCCTAAAAAGCGACAACGAACGACTGAGAGCAGACCTGCAAAACCAACAGTCCCAATTCCAAAACTACAACAACCAACAACTACAACAAGCGCAGCAAAATAGCCAAAGGGTGGCAACAGCAGCGTTCCAAGCTGAATCCCCTTGGTGGTCTTCACCCATCGTTTGGGCGGCTGGGGGTGCGACTCTTACCATTGGTGGTGGTGTTGTAGTCGCTGGCGTATTATCTTTATTCACACCACGCGCACGTCCCACTAGGACAGTACAAGTAATTCACCCCTACCAAGGCAATACACAGCCTTTAGTCCCCGTGCGTCGTGCCGAATTTCTACCCCCAGGTGGGATGGATGCTAGGCGCGTAGAAGCCCATGAATATGATGAAATGATTTAGGACGACAGAGAGGCTGAAGGGACAAGGAGGAATTTCTATCTGTCTTCCACAAGTCCCCAGCTTTTCAATGAGTGGATTTTAGATTATTCAATCCAAAATCTAAAATCTAAAATCTAAAATCTAAAATCTAAAATTTCTAGTCCCCAGTCCCTAATACCCATTCTGAGGCAGCTCTTCAGGGCTGATAATCTCTGATGTAGCGGGTTCTTCAGTCTGTAACGATTCAGACTGAGACTGATTTTGACTATCTTGATTATTGCTTGGGGGAACTACTTGTTTCGCTACGTTTTCGGCTGCTTGTTTCAACAGTGGCTCTATTTTATTTCGCCAGTATTTAATATTAGGTAGTTTTTCAGGATGTTTTTGGTAGTCTAAAACTGTATCCCATTGACCATTATCTATTGCCTGATTGATATCTTTAAATAGTGCGTCCGCTTTTTCCCAATCTTGTTGCCATTGCTTAATCATGGCTGTTGTCTCTTTAATGCCAGCAGAGGCATTAGCAGGAATGGATCTGAGTGTAGCGATCGCCCCTATTAAATCACCTGATTCATACTTTTGTCTAGCCTTGGCAACAATCTTGGTGCTATCTTCTTGAGACGGTGCTGGAGTAGAACGGAGAAAACCTTCTGGTTTTGGTGATGGGGTAGTTACTATATTAGATTTTGGTTTGGCTTGGGGAACAGGTATAGCAGCAATTAATGTATTATCGTTGACTGTTTTAATGGCAATGCCTTTGTCACGTAGGCAAGAAGTCCATTCTTGATTATTAATAATTACATCTGAGTGCGCCCATGCTGAACGACCGGAATTAAGTTTTACTTCAACCCAACCCCGTTTGCTGCGTGTCCCAGTCACTTCAAATTTGCTATTTTCACCAATTGTTTTTAAAACATTATCAGAGTTAATTGAACTCGGTTCAGAACGAATATTAGAATTACCAGCCACCACCGCTAGACATTTATCCGTAGCAGCCAAATCATTACCCAAAAAATTACCTGCTAAATTTCTGACATTTGGATACACATTGGCTACCACAGCCGCCGCACCACCAGCCAATAACAAGCCAATTAATAAAGGCCAAGGGTCAGATTTGGGGGAGTCTTGGCGAGACGGTTTAGCCTTAACGGGGTTGGCTGGCGCAACAGCTACAGTTTGCTGTCGAGATAACCGAGATGCGGCTACATTCGGCTGATAATTAGAGCTATTGATGGATTTTTGGGCTGAAGAAGACACAGCTACAGCCACAGGATTAACTGCATTTTGACAAGCTTCTAGTGCTTCTGTTGCCGTCTGATAGCGGTCTTTGAAGTGATAACGCACCATCTTCGTTAACACTTCTGCTAGGCGGTAGTTAACGTTAACTAAATGCTGCCAGAGGATTTCCCCTGTATTGGGGTCATCTTGTAACTCGGCGGCTGGTAGTCCTGTTAAGGCTTGAAGGGCAATAATCCCCAGAGAATACATATCACTATTGGGACGGGGTTTACCTTGCCCTTGTTCTGTCGGCATATAACCAGGAGTACCAATAGCGACGGTAGCAGTGGGTTGTCCACCAACTGTTACCATCTGTGTACGTAATTGCTTAACTGCGCCGAAGTCTACTAAAACTAACTTATTATCTGAAGTGCGACGAATGATATTATCCGGCTTGATATCACGGTGAATCACTCCTTGGTGGTGAACAAACTCCAGAATCCTTAAAGCATCCTGCAACAGTTGAATAACTTGGCTTTCACTCCAACGCTTACCAGGGATGAGTTCTTCCGTGAGGGTATGTCCTTCGATATATTCTTGAACTAAATAAAATTCTTGATTTTCGTCAAAATAAGCCAATAAACGGGGTATCTGGTCATGATTACCCAGCCTTTCTAAAGTTTCAGCCTCACTGTTGAAGAGACGCTTGGCAGTTTCAAAAATTCTAGGGTCAGAACTGGAGGGTTTGAGGTGCTTAACAACGCATATCGGATTACCAGGCCTGCGGGTATCTTGGGCTATATAGGTTTGACCAAATCCCCCTATAGCTAAGACGCGAACGACTTGGTAACGATGGTCTAGTAACTTGCCTATCATAAAATCCCTCCCCACAGTTATCACCTAGAATTTCCCGATGGTAATTAATATCTCCAAATTTTTGGCAGTGAAATCCGCTATCTTGATAAAAGATTTGAACTTAATACGCAATCCTTTTAATAAACACAGACTGTAAATTTTTCTTTTAGTGCCTTTATTAATTACCGATGCCACCTAGAATAACAGACCAAGCCACATGGCAGCAGGCCGAACTCCTCATGCAACCGGCTTTTATTCGCGTTGTTGACAATCTTCGCAAGCAGTTGGATGAATCGACTTGGAAAGGAACTTACCAAGATGTGCTGATTTGGCCGGCTAACACCACTGATGAGACAAAAGCTTTGGTAACTCAGCTGCTGCAAGAAATGGAATCTGCAACTTTAGAACAGGCAGATGCCATTAGAGAAAGACTTGCAAGGTTGCCGATGCCCCATCCAGGATATCACTTGTGTTTGCAACGTCAAGACCAAAATGTCAGTATTGATTTGTGGGAATTATGTTATCAAGTGTGTTTTATTAATTACACTCCAGAGAGTGACAATGTTGATATTGATACTAGTTTAATTGATGAATTTGGTGAAGTTGATTGGCAAATTTTAGAAGTAAAAACTAAGGAGTTAGTTGAGCAGGCGTTTGCAAATTTACCTAGGTAATTAAGTGCTGATTGTATAATTTTTGCCTGTCTCGCCTAATCCAATGAAAGAAAACTATATGAACAAGCCTGATGAAGAATTGGAACTACATTTAAAACCCCGTGAAACGGAAACAGTATCAATAAAGATACCAAAGGAAACATTGGAATCTCTCAAAAAAGTTGCAGCTAATCGAGATATGTCAATTGAGGGATTACTCAAATTTTACATTGGGAAGAGTTTGCGGCAAGATTTATCTAAATTATTTTCTGAACGCGTGCTTGAATCAACGGCTCAATTTTTAACACGACATATTCACTCGGAAGATGAAATTAAGCTGAAAGAAATCCTAAAAAAAGCGATTGTTGAAGTTATTCAAGAACAGAAAGAAGTTATGTCTGATTTAATGGCAGAGATTATGGAAGATATAGCTTTAGCAACAGCTATTAAAGAAGGTGAAAATACAGAAATTGTTAGTCGTGAAGTTATTTTCAAAACTCTGTCAAGCTAGTAATTATTACAATCATCAAAAGAGCGATCGCATTTACAAATTTTCAAACTCTTCAACACTTATCCCAGCTTGACGTAAAATACTGCCCAATGTACCAATAGTGATTTCTCGATGACGAGGCACTATAGCAGTACGAGTTCCTTCATCGATAGATTTGATAAACTTGACGTGACTACCTTTTTGACTAACTTCCTCAAAGCCAGCAGCTTTTAATTTACGCTTCACTTCACGATAAGGTAATGGTTTAAGCGACACCTATTTCCACCTGAATAGTTTTAATTTGAGGAGTAATAGTAGCAACTGGTGGCTCAAAATGCAGCGATACAGCTTCCTCCAGATTAGACAAGGCCTCAGTTTCAGTTTCGCCCTGGCTAGCAATATCAATCTCTAAGCACTGTGCTACAAACCAGTCACCTTCTTGCCATATACTTGCAGTAAAAGTTTGTTTCATAAGTTTTGATCCTCTGCACTTTTTCTTTGATTATATGCCTTGAGAAATTCAAAGACGCATTGAACCTACAAACATGAATTTGCTAATATTACCAATGCGAAAACATTGAAACAGGGCAACTATTGACTACCATGCCAACATCTGCACTTGACGGTAAAGACGCAGCCGCTATCCAAGCCGCAACCGCAGGGGTTGCTGTATGCGATCGCTCTTTTTGGGGACGCATCCGTGTTTCTGATGATGACCGTCTGCGATTTTTACACAATCAAAGTACGAATGATTTCCAAAGTCTCAAGCCAGGACAAGGCTGTGAGACGGTGATGGTAACATCCACTGCCCGCACGATTGATTTAGTGAGTGCTTATGTTCTCGATGATGCCGTGTTACTTTTAGTGTCACCTAACAGGCGTGAGTTTTTAATTCAATGGTTAGATCGTTATATCTTCTTTGCCGATAAGGTGCAATTAACTGATGTAACGGCGGAAACTGCAACTTTTAGTCTCATCGGTGCAGGAAGTGACGCAGTAATAGAAAAACTTGGTGCTGGGGCAATTATCGGTCAACCCTACGGCAATCATATGACAGTGGATGATGGGATCATCATTGCAGTCGGTAGTGGTTTGGCTTCCCCTGGTTACACATTGATTTTGCCTGTGTCTGTAAAAGAAACGGTATGGCAGCAAATTTTAGACTTAGGGGCGGTAGAATTAAGCGATCGCGGTTGGGAACATTTACGTATATTACAAGGCAGACCAACCCCAGAAGCAGAACTCACAGATGATTTTAATCCTTTAGAAGTCGGCTTATGGCAGGCTATTTCTTTTAATAAAGGTTGCTATATCGGACAGGAAACCATTGCCCGATTAAATACATATAAAGGTGTTAAACAATATCTGTGGGGGATTAAACTTAACAGTCCAGCCACCATAGGAGATACTATTACTCTGGGAGAGGACAAAGTTGGTAAACTCACCAGTTATACCGAAACTGCTGATGGTTACTTTGGACTCGGTTACATTAAAAGCAAAGCTGGTGGTGTGGGTTTGAAAGTGCAAGTAGGAAACGCCGAGGGTGAAATAGTATCCATCCCATTTGTTTCTCACGAATATCCATAAAAGGGAACAGGTGACAGGTGACAGGGAACAGTAAAGACGCAATTCATACCTACCCTACTACTATCCCCAGTCCCTAATCCCCAGGAGTTATTTAATTAATTTTGACTTTTGACTTGATTTGTCCTCAGTTCCCCAAATGCCATCTACTATTCAAGCTTTACCTCAAGAAGTCGTATATCTAATTACAGCAGGTGAAGTCATCGACTGTTTCGCTGCTGTGGTGCGGGAATTGGTGGAAAATTCCTTAGATGCTGGTGCGACGAGAATTGTAGTTGCACTATGGCCGCAGCAGTGGCGTATCCGGGTGACAGATAATGGTTGCGGTATGGACTTGGATGATTTGCAACAAGCCGCAGCAACTCACAGCACTAGTAAAATTCATTCTAGTGACGACTTGTGGAAAATTCACAGTCTGGGATTTCGGGGTGAAGCGTTACACAGTTTAACAACGCTGGCAGATTTGGAGATTTTCAGCCGTTCTAGCAATGGGAATGTAGGATGGCGGGTTGTCTATGGTGATGGGGGAAAAGCTATTCAGGTTGAGGCGACAGCGATTGCTCCTGGTACAGTAGTGACAGTCTCCAATTTATTTGCCAATTGCGTGGCGCGTCGTCATGGTTTACCGCCAACAGCACAGCAAATGAAAGCTGTCCAAGCCACAATTTACAACATCGCCCTTTGTCATCCTCAAGTTACTTGGCAAGTGTCACAAAATGACCGAGCATGGTTCACCATCTCTCCAGCTTCTACAGTAGGGCAACTCATACCCCAACTATTATCACAAGTGCGACAAGGCGACTTACAAGAATTAACACTAGAAATCCCCAACCCAGAAAACTCACCACTCACCACTCCTCACTCAGCACTCCCCACTCCCCACTCAGCACTCAGCACTCAGCACTCCCCACTACCCACTCAGCACTCAGCACTCAACACTCAGCACTCAACACTCACCCTAGTAGTAGGCTTACCCGATAGATGTCATCGCCATCGTCCCGACTGGGTGAGGGTAGCGATTAACGGGAGGATAGTCAAATCACCGGAATTAGAACAGACAATATTAGGAGCATTTCACAGAACATTACCACGCGATCGCTATCCGATTTGTTTTCTCCATCTTGTCATTTCCCCCGACCAAATTAACTGGAATCGCAACCCAGCCAAAACCGAAATTTACCTCAACGAGTTAACTTATTGGCAAGAACAAATCACCCAAGCCATTAACCAAGCACTGCGTATTAGTGCTGCAAATATCAAAGAATCCGTCCACACAACCAGAGTCAGTCAACTACTCAAAACCGCAGAAGAAAAAGGCAATTACAACGTCAACCCTCAAAACTCAACACCCCCAACTCAGCACTCCCCACTCAGCACTCAGCACTCCTTAAAAGCTGTCGCCCAAGTCAGCAATACCTACATCGTCGCTGAACATCCTGGGGGAATGTGGTTAGTAGAACAACACATTGCCCATGAACGAGTTTTGTATGAACAATTGTGTGATAACTGGCAACTTCTTCCTGTCGAACCGTCAATCATTCTTTATCAATTATCACCAGCGCAACTTGCCCAATTGCAACGCATCGGTTTAGATATTGAACCCTTTGGTGAACAAATTTGGGCAGTGCGTAACCTTCCGGCCATCTTACAGCAACGAGAAGATTGCGCTGACGCAATTTTAGAACTGAGTTGGGGAGGAGACTTAGAAACAGCCCAAGTAGCCGTCGCCTGTCGTAGTGCCATCCGTAACGGTACACCGATGAGTTTACCAGAAATGCAGAAGTTACTAGATGATTGGCAACGCACTCGCAACCCCCGCACCTGTCCCCACGGTCGCCCGATTTATTTATCATTAGATGAGTCGGCTTTATCCCGATTTTTCCGTCGTCACTGGGTAATTGGCAAGAGTCACGGTATTTAAAAGCACTCACAACTCAGCACTGACTAAACGCCGCGCTACCGCTAACAGCACTCATTACTCAGCACTCACAACTCACTTATCACGCCATAGTCTCAATAATTGAGGAAACGAGTTGATTAATGCAATTCCTCCAATCAAGACAAAAAGTGACCCCATAGCAGTAAACATCACAGGTAAAAACCATAAATCTAGCCAGGAACTAATCCTGGCAGAATTTGGCTCTTGAGGATGATATAGCACTTCTACTTGCTGATCCTTTTTAAATGCTGGTGGGTTACTCCCTGAGTTAGCTTCAAATGTTGTAGGGTCGCCAGACGATGGGGTAAATTTTACTACTGGGTAATAGACTTTTGAACGTCGTATCAAATCAGTGACTGTTCCTGATGTTTTTACAGAGGTGGCGACAAAGGAACGAGTATTTAATCCAATTATTATGCCAATAACAGCAAATATACTGCCAATACCAGCGAAGATAGAACCGAATAACCGAAGGAAATTGGTATCATCCATAGGATTTTAATATGTCAGTAATTTATACCTCCTCTTCAGAAAATCCTATTTCGGAATTTGCCCATAAAAAAAGGCAGGAAGAACCTACCTTGTAACCCAAAAAAAGCATTTTGTAACCAAATACATTATCAAATATGGCAGAGAGTTATGGCAGGAATATTACAAAACTACGACGAGTATGTGAAGATGTGGGGGAATTTTAAACGCAGAGGGGCGGAAAATATGCAATATTAGCTAGTTTTGGCTAGAGTTCCATTGACTAATTTGCCGTCTTCCATGTGTACTGTGCGATCGGCGATATCGAGAATGCGGTTGTCATGAGTCACCATTAAGATGGTACAGCCTTGTTCTTTGGCGAGTTTTTGCATGAGGTTAACGACATCTCTACCTGACTGGCTATCTAAGGCGGCGGTGGGTTCATCTGCTAAGACAATTTGGGGATGGCTGACTAAAGCACGAGCGATCGCCACTCGTTGTTTTTGCCCTCCAGATAGTTGTCTGGGATAATAATGTAGGCGACTTCCTAACCCTACTTGCTCTAAAATCTGCACTGCACGAGTTTGTATATCTTCCAGTTCAATTTGCTGGTGCAACTCTAAACCAATTTTGACATTTTGGAGTGCTGTTAAACTGCCGTGTAAGTTATCGGATTGAAAAATATAGCCGTTATTGCGTCGCGCCTGCACTAATTTTTCCGCATCTGCACCACAGAGTTCTCTACCCAACACTCGTAAACTCCCAGACTGAGCAGAACGTAATCCACCAACTAAGGTCAGTAATGTAGTTTTACCAGAACCAGAAGGCCCAGTCAAAATCACAATTTCACCTTTGTTAATTTCTAAGTTGATATTCAATAAAACTTGCTTACGTAGTGAACCCTGACCAAAGTAGTGGTCAAGATTCCGAATAGAAATGACTGTGAACATGGTTAGGGAGTGCTGAGTGCTGTTAGCGGTAGCGGGGCGTTTAGCCCGTGCTGAGTGCTGAGTGCTGAGTGCTAAGAAAAATCTACCTTGGCTTCCTTGTCTAAAACATATCTGCGGGGTCGGCGGCTTGGAGTTTACGTGTGGCGATCGCACCGGAAATTGCACACATAATCATAGTTAGTATCAATACCTGCAATGCTCGGATCAGAGTCATGTAGATGGGTAAGTTAGTAGCACTACGGGTTAATTGGTAAAGTCCTAAAGATACAGCTAACCCTGGGACAAAGCCTAATAATGCTAAAATTACAGCCTCTTCAAATATCACACCTAGCAAGTAGTAATGGCGATATCCTATAGCTTTGAAGGTGGCGTATTCTCTCAGGTGAGTATTAACATCTGTAGATAAGACTTGATAGACAATAATCACACCAACTACAAAGCCCATTGATACCCCAATGCTAAAAATGAATCCTATTGGGGAGTTGGTGCGCCAAAAGTTATTTTCAAATTCAATAAATTCTTGATGGGTCAGCACCTTGACATCTCGTGATAAACGTGCTTGTAATGCGTCTTTTACTTGTTGGCTATTTACCCCTGGCTGTAACTGAATTAAACCCAAACTGACACTAGAAGCCTGTTGACGAGGAAAGAAGCGCAAGAAATTCTGATCGCTAGTAATTAGCGTACCATCAGCCCCAAAGGAAGCTCCTAATTTAAATAAACCAGTAATGGCAATTGTGCGCCGTTCTAATTCTGTCTTAACGGTTTGGCCTTGTTCTAATTTGGCGATAGTTTCTTGATAATCTCCTCTAGCTGCACGGTCGAATAAAACTGTATCTGGTAACTTAATTTCTGAGAGTTTGGCGTTAACTTCAGGGAAATTAACAGCAGGCTTATTAGGATTAATCCCAATAACTAAAATCTCTGTATCACGGCGGGTTTGGGGATTCTTCCACACCATGTTACTCACATACATAGCTTCGGCTGATTTTATCCCTGGTACATCCATTGCTTGATATAGTCGCCGTCGAGAAAAAGTAGAGATGCGTTGCAGGTTACGGGTTTGCGAACCGATGACAATAATATCTGCTTGCAAACTGCGATGTAGTTGAGTGTTACTGTCGTACAATGCCGCTTGAAATCCCAACTGCATAAACATCAGTAAGTCCGCAAAGGCAATACCTGACAATGCTACTAACAGCCGACTTTTTTCATGACTTAATTGCAGCCAGCCTAAAGGTGTCCGCCGTCGCAGTTGTTGAAACATCATTTTGTTGACTGTTGACTGTTGACTGGGAACTAGGTAAAAAATTCTCCTTCGTCTACCTTCTGCCTTACAACTCAATTACCGCTTTGACTTGCATATTCGTTAAATCGGCAGCTTTTTGACTAGAGGCAGAATTGAGGCGGATTTGGACTTCTACAACTCGGTTGTCAATATTGCTGGTAGGGTCTGTATTAACTACGTTTTGCCGCCGTATCTGTAAGCCCTTGCGTTCAACTATTCCCTGCATTTCTATGGGTAGATATTCACCAATGACTCGCACTTGCTGGCCTGGTTTGACTCTGCTGATGTCACTTTCGTAAACTTCGGCGATGACGTACATTTGGTTAGTCTGGCCAATTTCAGCAATGCCATTATTGGAGACTAATTCCCCAGGGCGACTATGAATTTCAAATACTTGTCCATCTTGGGGCGATCGCACGTAAGCTTGGGTAAGATTAACTTGGGCTTGATTTACTGCTGCTAAGGCACGATTGACTTCAGCTTGGGCTGCTACCACATCGACACCCCGCACTTCGGTAATTTGCTCTAAGGTTGCTTTGGCTTCTTGAAGTTTTTGCTGGCTGCTAATTTGCAGACGCTGTAACTGTGCTTGGCCTTCTTGTAGGTTTTTCTGGGCGGTTTCTAAGTGCAATCGCTGGCTATCACTCTGGGAAGCAGAAATTGCCCCTTGCTGATACAGTGTTTGATAACGTTGATTTTCTATCTCGGCATTTTGTACTTCAGCTTGTAATCGCGCTACAGTAGCGGTCTGAGCAGCTATGTCCCCTTTCCCTTCGGCTCGCAGACGGTCTATGATAGCTTGTTGAGCAACAACTTCTCCCCTTTTTGCTCCAGCTTTGGTGCGGTTGAGGTTGGCTTGCGCGACTTTTACCTGTTCCTGGGTTTCTTTTAATGCAGCTTCTAATTTATCTCGGCTATCTAAAATTGCAATTACCTGTCCGGCTTTTACTCTATCCCCCTCTCTTACTAAAAGTTGCTCTACTCGACTTCCTTCACTAGATGTAGTCGCGGA
This sequence comes from Anabaena sp. UHCC 0399, assembly GCF_034931465.1. NCBI lineage: Bacteria > Bacillati > Cyanobacteriota > Cyanophyceae > Nostocales > Nostocaceae > Anabaena > Anabaena sp. UHCC 0399. Next base: position 18,311 of record NZ_JAYGGZ010000007.1, read on the forward strand.
GAGTTGAATAACTTTCCCCTTGGGTTCAATTCGTCCTAAAGCAGTTACTGTTTTTAGCTCTGGTAATAATGTGGTTGATGCTTGTACCTTTTGATTAGATGCTTCCCTTATTTTTAATGTTGTATAAACACTGATTCCTATAACTGCAAAAGACACAAAAATTGCTAAAAAAATGGCTGGACGTAAAATCGATTGAGGAGAAATTGAACGGTCTAGCTTTGAATTTTGCACAATCGCATACCTTTGTAGCAATTCCCAATTTGCTGTCTCAAATCGAATTTTTATGAAGAGTGGTGAGTAGTGAGTGCTGAGTAGTGAGTGCTGAGTAGTGAGTAGTGAGTAGTGAGTGCTGTTAGCGGTAGCGCGGCGTTTAGCCGGTGCTGAGTGCAGTAGCGGGACTTTGAGCAGCGTACTGAGTGGAGAGTAGAGAGTAAAAATATGAATCCCCACTTAGTCACCTGTAACCTGTAACCTATCACCTATCACCTTTCCCTGATAACTAATACAGCTACTCTTATATGTTCAACGCCTGTTCAATATCTGAACTGAGATATACAAAACTAAACTGTGTAGTCTTATAATGTGATTATACTAAACTGACTAGTTTAGTCAAGCGATTCCCTCTAAGAGCCGCTACCACCACCAAAAAGGAATTATTCAAACATGGTACGCCCAAAAACTGGGGACGCAGAACGCTCAAATTCTACCGATAAAGTCGAGAAAATTCTGCAAGGAGCGATGCAGCAATTTTTAGCAAATGGTTATGCTGCTACGAGTATGGATAAAGTAGCAGAGGCGGCGGGAGTTTCCAAAGCCACGGTTTACAGCCACTTTCAAGATAAGGAAGGACTCTTTAAAGCCTTAATCGAGAAATTAGCCAGAAAGCGGTTTCAGTCGATTTTGGGAACACAACCTTTGCTGGGAGAACCTTATATAGTGCTGCGACGGTTAGCAAAAACCGCCTTAGATCAGATGGTAAATGACCCAGAATATCAATCATTTGAGCGTCTGTTGATGGGGGAGTCGGCGCGGTTTCCAGAGTTAGCGCAGGTTTTTATTGGGAGCATTGCCAAACCAGCGATAGAAACAATTAGTAAATACCTAGCATCTCGTGCAGAACTCAAAATCCCAGATCCAGAAGCCACTGCGAGGATTTTGATTGGTTCATTAGTGCATTTTGTCATCACCCAAGAGATTATGCACGGTAAAGATATTATGCCAATGGAAAGCGATCGCCTGATTGATGCCTTAACTCATTTGATTGTCAACTGTGCTGAATAAAGTCACGATTGAGGTAGATTGAACAAATCGAGGTAAAATAAAACATTAAAAATAATAAATCACTCAATAAATAGTACCAATCAATTCAAAATTATCTATCCAAAACAGCAAAAATTTGGACAATTAAGTATTATTCATTAATAACTAAACGTACTGAGATTAAAATTACGAATTACAAATTACGAATTAGTCTGACTATCTCTACTATGCCAAAATGAAGATAACTTACTACTTAAAGGTGAGCGACGCTCGAAAAGCTAGATAAAGGATTGACCTGAGTAATGGCAGACGAAACCAATCAAAATCAAGCGGGAGAGGTAGTTCCCAGCACTGTTGACCAAAAGTCCCCCACTGTCGCAGAAGCAAACGCTCCCAGCACCAGCGAACCAGTAGCGACAGATATTCCTACTGCCAATGCGCCAGACCCCAAAGCAGCTAATCCAAAAACTAACCCCAATGCTGCTACCCTGGAAGAAAAACCCGCAGCCGCTAAACCCGCCGCCGCCAAGAAAGAAAAAGCCCCAGCCGTAGAAGACAAGCCTTTTGTCGAGTTTATGGAGCAAGATTACTTACCGGCGTTGCAAAAAGCGATCGCAGCAGAAGGAGTAGAAGATATACAATTATCTTTTGCCAAACAAAAGCTCCCCATTGCTGGCTTTCAATCAGCCGAAGAATGCTGGCAAGTTATTGGTAGTTGGCAAAACGGCCAGCGTCAGTTTAACGTCTACTTCCCCGATGAAAATATCCAAGGGAAAAAAGGCTTTTCTTGCAACGAAGGCAGAAAGCCCAGCACCCTGGAATCATTCTTAATCGATGAGCGTAAAATTACACTGGAATTGTTGGTAACTCGTTTAGTGTATCGCTTAAACGGTCAGAAGTGGCTAGGGAGAAATTAGTTAAGTTCGTGGAAATAGTAGGTGACGGCCCCAGAAACGGGGTCGTTGTCTATCTTTACATAACCTGATTTAAACATTTCTTTCAGAGCAGTTTCGACTGCCGCAAAGCTAGCACCCGTAGCTTTCACACCTTGAGTTACAGTCAAACTACCACCTCTACTTTCCGCCACCTCAATGAGTCTAATCATCAATTCATTCCCTTTGGGGGGATGAACTTGGGAAGCAACTACTGGTTGATTTAGTGGTACACCAAAGGAAGAGACACCAGCTTGAGCGCGTAAATTTTGTTTATATTCTTCCACCATTCCAGGTAGGAGAAACAAATCGACAAACTGCCCGACATAAAATAATCCAAAAGTACACAACCACAACAAGCCTGTACCAACTTTGCCATTATATAAACGGTGTAAGCCTCCTATCGGGAAGACAAAACCTAACCCACACAAGATATAAGAAATAGGCAACCGATTATTACCTGTAGGATTAATCTGACGATCTAAACGATTAACCTCAGTTGTCAATGTATCAAATACTTGAGATATTTCTGAACCACTCTGGTGTGTATTGGGTCGTGCGTAACCATCAGACGCAGGAGCAGAAATCAGTTGTTGTACAAATTGTCCATAGACTTCCACATCAGCGCGTGTACCTTGAAAGCGATTACCGTGAGCAACTTCTTGACGTAGCCTGTTAGCGTTGAGGATGCGACGACAGTCATCTGCGCTCAAACCGCGATACTGTTGCATCAGGTCAAGCAACTCCTTCCATTGGACTTGTTGCAGGTTTTGCACCCTTTCTCGTTGCGCTAAATCAAGGGAATTGTTATTAGCCAACCAGTAACGAAAATAATCTTCCAACGCGCCATGAAAACTGACCAGCGCGTAACCCAATAATTCTGGGTCATGATCTGCTTTTTGCAATCGCTCCCAGCCTAGTTGCAGCTTATTCAAATGATTACTCATTGATTGGCCTGTTGCTTTTATAGCTTTTCTAAAAATTTTAACAATTAAATAATAGTCAGTAGTCGATAGTGTTTCTTTTCCTGGTCTCCCTTAGTCTCTATGCCCCATACTGACTACTTAATTCGGTAAATCTTGAACTATTGTTGCAACTCTTAACGTTTTCCCTACCAGTTTACCTCTACACCTTGGTAGACTGAAATTTATACAAATTAATTATTGTCGGCTGCTGCGCCTTGTGAGAGCATAAATTTTGCTTTTGTTGGGTGTACTCAAAGATAATCAAGACAAAAGAGCAATTTGGACATGGTAGATTCCCTAAAAAAGCCAGGCTTTGAAGAAATCCGTCCGGGGATTAAAGTCCCGGCAAAAGAAACTCTATTAACACCCCGGTTTTACACCACTGACTTTGATGAGATGGCGCGGATGGATATCTCCGTCAACGAAGACGAGTTACTAGCCATTCTGGAAGAATTCCGCACAGACTATAACCGCCATCACTTCGTTCGGGATGCCGAGTTTGAACAATCCTGGGATCACATTGACGGGGATACTCGCCGCTTGTTCGTGGAATTTCTCGAACGGTCTTGTACGGCAGAATTCTCCGGCTTTTTGCTTTACAAAGAACTCGGTCGCCGTTTGAAGGATAAAAGCCCTGTTTTGGCAGAGTGTTTTAACCTGATGTCACGGGATGAAGCACGTCATGCAGGCTTTTTGAACAAAGCGATGTCTGACTTTAACCTGTCTCTGGACTTAGGGTTTTTAACAAAGAGCCGCAATTACACCTTCTTTAAACCAAAATTTATTTTCTACGCTACCTATCTTTCAGAAAAGATTGGTTACTGGCGTTATATCACCATTTATCGCCACTTAGAAGCACATCCTGAAGACAGAATTTATCCGATTTTCCGGTTCTTTGAAAACTGGTGTCAGGATGAAAACCGTCATGGTGATTTCTTTGATGCGATCATGAAATCTCAGCCCCAAATGCTGAATGATTGGAAGGCGAAACTGTGGAGTCGCTTCTTCCTGTTGTCAGTGTTTGCCACGATGTATCTCAACGATATTCAACGTAAAGATTTCTACGCCACCCTTGGTTTAGATGCACGGGAATACGACATCCATGTCATTAAGCAGACCAACGAAACAGCAGGTAGAGTCTTCCCAGTGATTCTAGATGTAGATAACCCAGAGTTTTACGAACGTTTGGATATTTGTATCCAGAATAGCGAAAAATTGAGTGCGATCGCTAACTCTAACTCTCCTAAATTCCTGCAATTCTTCCAGAAGCTACCACTATTCATCTCCAGTGGTTGGCATTTACTCAAACTGTACTTGATGAAACCCATTGACGCTGTTACTGCCCAAGGCGCAGCGCGTTAAGTTATCAAAGTATAGCTACAAAACCAGAACCCCGATTTCTTCAAGAAGTCGGGGTTCTTCTAGTAAAGTATAAATTGGGAGCAAATTCGTAAATATCAACGTCTTTTTCATTAAAACCCCTGAGATTTCCCCCAATGCAAAAAGGTTTGAGGAGTAAGCTACTACTATTAACATTCTGCCTATTTAGCAGCTTGTTACCTGCTTCCGGCTCAATTTTCTGCCCAGCCGTAGCTGATGAGCGATACGAGGATTATGGTAAAAGTAGTTACAACGGTATTAGTGGGCAACAGGGTAGAAAGGGACGTGACGGTGAAAACCAAACTGTTTTAGCTAATGGTTCAGCCGTCAATCTTGACCTATCAGGCCAAGATGGGGAAGATGGGGAAGATGGAAGAAGCGGTTCTCGGTCGCGCTGTCCTCACCAAGAACGCAATCCCAACCGAGATATTACAGCACCTCATGGTGTTAATGGTGGGAATGGTGGGAGAGGAGGAGACGGCGGAAACGGCGGTAATCTCACCGTTTATTATACAAATTTGGTAGATTTACAAAAAATCCTCGTGCGTGCAAACCCTGGTGACAGTGGACGTGGGGGACGGGGTGGGCGTGGCGTAGCTGGTTGTCGGTGTCGGCGGCGCAGTTGGGAAATAGAAACCTGTACAGGAACTCCTGGTACGGATAATTATAAATGTACAAAGAAACGCTATAGATGTTACAACGGCAGAGACGGAAGTGCTGGTAGTGCTGGTAGCGACGGGAAAAAAGGCAAGTTAGGTATTTTGAGTATTGTTAACAGTCAGCAAACCTTGCCAGAAGAATCACCCAGTATCAGCCTACCAATATCTGAACTTGCAAGTAAACAGCTAAACCTCTCAAAACATAAGTGGAATCTCCGCCAGGGTGCGGCATCTCTACTAGCTCCTGGTTCTATAATTGCTGATGAGTATCGAGAATTTGAGCAACGTTTAGAAACCGCTTTTCAATTAATTTGGCGAGAAAGACAACCCATTACTAGCTTTGGCAATCAAGCGGTGACAGTAAGTTTAAATGATAGCAAGCAAGTAGAAGTGAATTTTCCTGAAGATGTTTGGGTTGAGGGTAGCAGTAGTAGCGAGGCTGACTTGACGAAGTTTACCGTTAATCATGCCATTTTGAAAAAAGATGTCACCAGGTTAGCAGTATCAGAATTTGCCGATGCAGGTGAAAACCTCAATTTAAAAATAGTGGATTTAGCAGCTAAGTCTGATGTAATTGAGACGCAATTTCGCGTTAAATTCCGGGTAAAGGATAATAATTCTGGGTTCTTTGACTACCAAACTCAATACGAAGGAGACATCCCCGCCGAGCTTATCACCCGCGATTACAACCGTTTTATCTTAGCTTTGGGTAAATTGAAAATCAACAGAGAAAATTTACGTCCTGGTGTCAACGTGGATATTGAAGTTGTCGCAACTCGTTCCTTGGGAGAACGTTCTGCCAAGCAAACTATTAAATGGCAGAGTGCTATCCGTAAGCCGATAAAAATTCAAAAGTAAATAAATCATGACTGTACAGATTCTGTATTAAGGGGAATATCTAATTTTGAGAATTATCTTCTAATTCGCTCATGGTAGTGTGAGAAACTGATATTTTTGTCGCTACCTGATGTTCATACCAATTCATTAAGGGCGTAGCAGAAATACCATGTAGAACTACAGACGCTACAATGGTAGTGTAAGTTATCCAAGAAATCTGTTCAATAACTTCTCCTTTTAGTCCATGACTAAACGCATAGGCAAGATAATATAAAGAGCCTACGCCACGAATACCAAACCAACCAAATAGCAACCGGGTTGCAGGGTGAAAACTACGGCGATGGGAGCGTAAAGGACGTTGACCAATTGTACTAATCCAAGAACCTACAGGTCGAATAACTAAAAATAAGAAGACTATAACTATTACAGATTGAGAGGCATAATTAAGCATTGGTTGCCATAATAATATTGACCCCAATAGTAAAATTGTCCCTACTTCCAATAATCGTTCTAGTCGTTCAATAAATTCTAATTGTGCCATTGGCTTGTCAGGATTTCTATAACTATCTTGGATAATCAAGCCAGCTACAAATACCGCCAAAAATCCATAGCCATTGATGATTTCCGTTAAAGAATAGGTGATCAAAATTGCACTAATAGCAATAAAATCTTCCATCAGGGCATCAGCAGAACGCTTTTTTTGAATTTTTTGGTCAACCAAAACTATAACTTTAGCTACTAGAAAACCCATCACAATAGCGGCGGTAATAGCCCAAATTAAATCAATCACTAACCAATCTTTCAACCAGTTATGCCAATTATTATCTTGAATGGCATAAATCCCAAAATAAACAAAGGGAAAAGCCAAAGCATCATTCAAGCCTCCTTCAGAGGTTAAACCAAAGCGTAACTCATCTCTATCGTTAGTATCTGTTAGTTGTACTTCTGAAGCTAATACGGGGTCAGTGGGTGCAAGAATTGCTCCTAATAATATCCCTTCTCCCCAATTCATCCCTAAAAATAATCGCCCAACAATTGCCAATCCCAAGATAGAAATCGGCATTAAGAAACCAATCAGCCGCGCTGTGATATTCCATACTCGTAAGCGCATAGGATGAATGATTTTTAAGCCGCAGCTAAATACAGAGATGATGACGACAAATTCTGTTAATCTTTCCAAAACTTTGGCATTAAATACATTATTTTCTCTCAGTGGGATCATTCCTAAGCCTTCAGAACCTAAAAACATACCCATCAATAGATATATCAATGCGAAAGAAAGTGGTAAGCGTGTAATCCAACCTGAACCTAGTGTTACTACTAGTAACAGTAGACCAATAATCAGTAGGTCAAGAATGTAAATATCTACCATGTAAATATGTATAAAAAATTAAAGTTTGCTTCGACAGTTTAGTTGCGATCGCCTGTTTGTATAAAATATCTATAGATAGATTTTATGAAAAATTTTCCAATTTCTTCTACTTTTGCTAGCCTAGGATGAATAGTGTGAAGAGGAGCATTGGTCATGCAACTTCCCGATAGTCCCAAAATGCCAAAATTTATGCAGCTGTTGCAGTGGATTTACAACCCATTGCAGCTAATGGAAGCAGCTACCAAAGCTCATGGTGATTTTTTTACACTATGGCTAACTAACAAACAGCCAATAGTATTTTTAAGCCATCCCCAAGCAGTCCAGGAGATTTTTACCACTCATTTAGAGAAGTTAGATTCTAGAGCTACAGCCCAACTTTTACAACCATTATTAGGGGATAATTCTTTATTACTACTATCGGGTGCAACTCATCAACGCCAGCGAAAATTATTAACGCCTCCTTTTCATGGCGATCGCATGAAAGTCTACGGTGATATAATTACTAAAATTACCAAAGATGTGATCAGTAATTGGCAAATTGACACACCTTTTTCTGTGCGTGATTCCATGCAGGAAATTACACTACGGGTAATTTTGCAAGCAGTGTTTGGTTTACATGAAGGCGAACGTTATACACAGTTGCAAAAAGGCTTGTGTTCTATCTTGGAGTTAACATCTTCTTCCTTACGTTCTTCATTATCGTTTTTCCCTGCATTACGGATAGATTTAGGTCGCTGGAGTCCTTGGGGTAATTTCCTGCGTCAAAGACAAGAAATTGACCAACTACTTTATGCGGAAATCAAAGAGCGCAGAGATAATCCAGACTCATCCCGTAGCGATATCCTCTCCTTAATGATGTCAGCTAGTGATGAAAATGGTGAAGCCATGACCAACGCAGAGTTACGTGATGAATTAATGACTCTACTCGTCGCCGGTCATGAAACTACAGCCTCAGCCTTAACATGGGCATTATATTGGATTCATCATCTACCGCCAGTGCGAGCAAAACTTCTAGCTGAGTTAGATAGTTTTAACAATGCAGATTTGAATGAAATCACTCGCCTTCCTTATTTGACGGCTGTATGTCAAGAGACACTCCGCATTTATCCCATCGGTATGATTACCATCCCGCGCATTGTCAAGTCACCTATAGAAATTATGGGTCATCAATTTGAGCCGGGAACAATGTTAGTCGGCTGTATTTATGCAATTCATCGCCGTCCAGATTTATATCCCCAACCTGAACAATTCCAGCCAGAGAGGTTTTTAGAAAAGCAATATTCACTGTATGAATATCTACCTTTTGGTGGTAGTAATCGGCGTTGTTTAGGTATGGCTTTTGCGCTGTTTGAAATGAAGTTATTGTTGGCGACGGTATTATCTCAAGTCGATTTAAAATTAGTAGAGAATTATCCAGTTAAACCTGTTCGTCGAGGGGTAACTTTAGCACCTTCTGGCGGTAAGTGGTTAATTGCAACTAGACAAAGACAAAAGGTGGAAAGGTCTGCTGTTGAGGTGTAGTTAGTTAAGCTGGAGTGATTCTCAGTATAGATAGTTCAGGGCTAATAAAAGCCCACACTGACCTGACGGTAAAGTGTGGGTAGTTTACAGATTCCAATTGCGCCGAAAATAAAAGAACCCTTCTAACCACTCTTGCCACGCTATATTACTATGTAATTTCTGGTTACTCCATTCAGTGGCTGTTTGCTCTAAAATTTCTGCAAAGCTGGGATAAATAGGAGATAAATCTGCTAAATGCTTGACGCGGATTTTTTGAGCCATTGCTAAAGCAATTAGATTAATTAATTCTCTAGCAGATGTTCCTAATATCGTAGCTCCTAAAATTTCGCCGTTGCGTAACACAATTAATTTACAAACACCTGTGATTTGATTTTCTATTTGGGCTGCTGTTACTGATTTATAATAGTGTCGCAAAACTAAAATTTCTTTGCGTTCAAATCGGCGTTGTGCTTGCGCTTGTGTTAAACCTACTCGTGTCAGCGTTGGCTGAGAAAATATTGCCCAGGGTATGTTACAGTAATTAACTTTCAATCTAGGTAAAAATAGAGCATTTTTTATAGCAATTCTCGCTTCATATTGAGAGATATTAGCAAAATCATAGCCACCAATTACGTCCCCACAAGCATAAATTCGGTGGTTAGTAGTTTGCAATTTTTCATTAATTAATAAACGCTGCTGATGCAATTTCACACCTGCATCTGCTAAATTTAATGATTCAATATTTGGTTGTTGTTCTGTCGCGACTAAAATTTCATCAACCTCAATGGCTTTATCTCCAACTTGAATCCATTTTTTACCATCAATTCGCCTGACTTGAGTCACTCCTTTCTCTGTGAAAATACGTACACCATCAGCTTCTAACTGCGCCTGTAGCAGCTGGGAAATTTCTGGGTCAACAGACGATAACAGGTAAGGATACTTAACCACCAAATTCACACTACAACCCAGTTTGACAAGAGTTTGAGCAACTTCAATACTTTGGGGAACACCACCCAAAATTACCCAATCCTGGGGCGGTGTAGCTGCTTTAAAAGCCTGCCAAATATTAGCTAGGGTTAAATAGCCAGTGGCTTGTAACCCCTCAATCTCTGGAATGGCAGGGCGAGAACCACTAGCCAGTAAATAAGTGCGTCCCCGCAGTAAGCGTTGATTCACAGCAAATGCCAAATCAGGAGACGTTGAAAATTGACCACTACCAAAAATCACATCAACCCCCGCCGCAGCTAATACAGCCGGAGAGGTCTGTTCTTGGATATTAGACACAACACCATGAGCGTACAGCATTGCGTCTGTCCAATTCACAGAAATTGGGTATTTTTTGGCATTAGCAGTATTTGTGGCGTGAATACCAAAACCAGCAAAATCATCTCCAGACTGAGCAAGGTTAGCAATTTTGCCCATAGCCTGATGATAAATTAATCCGTGGTCTACTCTAGATTCTAATAAAGCAACTTTAGCTTTGAGTTTCGTAGCAAATAAAGCTGCATAGCGTCCAGCCAGACTACCGCCAATAATTACAATATCGTAGTCATTACTCAAGTCGCTTTGCTCCAATTAAAAATTAAAAATTCAATAATTACTTACTCAGCACGAACTAAACGCCCCGCTACCGCTAACACAACTCACAACTCAGCACTCACAACTCAGGACTCAGCACTCCCTCACTCAGCACTAAGTGTAACGCCGTTAACAGATGTTCGTTGTCAGACTTAGAACGGACGGCTACGCGGAAAAAGTGATCGCCTAATTCTTTAAAACTGAGACAATCGCGGATTAAAATCTGGTGATGCTGGAGTAATTGTTGCTGTAACTGCATACTCGATTGTTGTGTCTCCACCAGTAAAAAGTTAGCAGCACTGGGTTGGGGTTGTAATCCAGGGATGGCGGCTAAACCTTCAAACAGTTGCTGACGTGTCGGCGGTAGCCATTGCCAAGTTTGTGCTTGAAATTCCGTATCCTGGAGACACGCAACGGCCGCTGCTGCTGCCAAGGTGTTCACAGGCCAGGGGTCACGCCATAACTGCCATTTGCGGAGGCGGTCAGGGTGAGCGATCGCATATCCCATTCTCAGGCCAGGAAGACTGTAAAATTTCGTTAGCGATCGCAACACTACCAAGTTGGGATACTCCTGCACCAGCGAAATCAGGCTTTGTTCCTCATCAGGAGGCACAAAATCCATAAAAGCCTCATCCACCAACACCAAAGCAAACTCTTCCAAGTAAGGTAAAATCGCCTCCCTTGAGAATAGTTTACCTGTCGGGTTGTGGGGATTATTCAGTAAGAGAGCGCAGTCAGTGAAGGGTGCTGTTAGCGGTAGCCGGTGCTGAGTGCTGAGTAATTGCTTTAACTCATAACCGGCTAAACGCCGCGCTACAGCTAACAGCACTCGTTCCTCAGCACTAAGAAGGGAAAACTCCAGAACTTTAGCGTTGTACGCCGCCAGAGTGCGGTAGTAGTCGCCAAAAGCTGGAGTGATTAACAAGGTTGCGGCCAATTCTGCTAATTCTCTACCTGCCAAAGTCAGTAATTCTGCTGAACCGTTGCCCGGCAGAATCCACTCTGGTGGCAGTTGATGGAAGTCACCCAGGGCTAATCTCAGGTCACTGTAATCTGGGTCTGGATAGTGCCTGAGATTACCCATTTGCGATTGAATAGCAGCGATCGCACTTTTGGGTGGGCCTAAGGGGCTGATACTCGCAGAAAAATCTACAATAGCATCAGCTGGACAGCCAGCCAGTGCTGCTGCCCAAGCTAAATTTCCCCCATGAGCCGGTTGCCGCATCAAATCAAAATTCCTAACAGTTACGCCTGCGCTTTTGGGGGCGCAACTCTTTCTCTAAATAGCTTACCAGCAGAGAAAGCAGGAACTCTAGTCGCGGGAATTTCCATCTTTTCGTTAGTTTTGGGGTTACGACCTTCACGAGCCTTGCGTTCCCGTGATTCAAAAGAGCCAAAACCTACCAGTGTCACCTTATCGCCAGAGGAAACAGCTTCAATAATTGTTTCCAAAGCAGCAGTTAAGACAGCATCAGCTTGCTTCTTAGTCACACTAGCCTTTTCAGATACGGCATCAACCAATTCACCCTTGTTCATTTGGAACTCCTTAATTTTTAGTTGAGATTTTTTCTAGATGCACTGTGTAGCATCTTTACTTAAATCTCTGTTTTACAGAACACAAAAATCGTCCTTAGGGAGTATTTCTACTCAAAATGTCTGTAAATCCCATCGGCTCGACTTTTCAATGAATCATTCTAAGGTGTTCCAGCCAGAAGTGGATAGATGAAACCATTAATTTATATAGATTTCGGCATTTTTTTTATTTTTTGGGTGATTGTTGCACTCAAAACCACCCCAAAAGTAGGAATAAATACTTAGTGAAAGCCCTGGTTAGAATTAAGTCACAAGTTAAAAGTAAAGAAATAAAAAGTCAGTAGAGCGTTTTAATTAATTTTTCTGGGGCGCGCCACCATAGTTGATTTCTCCCCAGGATATTGGCTGATATCAAATTAACTGCCAAGCCGATTTTTCCAACTGAGTCTCAATCATATTGTGCCAGTGCAGCAATTTTTCTGTAAATGAGGGGTATTGCAAATCCGAAAGCCAAAGAATCAAGGCATCTTCACCGTTGTCTTGGTAATAACGCCGTCTCCGGCCTGCTGTTTTGAACCCAAATTTTTGGTATAAAGAGATTGCTGCTTCATTAGAAGCGCGGACTTCCAGGGTAGCTCGTTCTAAATTGCGATCGCTAGCTGTTTTCAGCAAAGCATAAATTAAAGCCTGTCCCAAGCCCTGACGTTGATATTGGGGATGAACTGCCACAATTGTAATGTGAGCTTCCTCTAAAATCGACCAGAAGCACCCCATACCCAGCAAGGTTTTGCTGGAGTGCGGGGCAAATATTCCCAGTAAATCACTGTTAGGACTATCCAGTTCTCTTTGGTAGCCCTCCAGCGTCCAAAGTCCACCAAAACAGGCTTGATCTAGTTCTAAAATTGCACTTAGATCCTCTGAGGTCAATGATTTGAGTTTTAAGTTAGAAGATAAGATCACTTTTATTGGGATAAGAAGACAAACCCTTTGTAAACTGGGATCGGGAGACTTACTCACGCCCATAATTTAAACAAGGACAATCTATATAAATATGGTATCGACTCACCCTGCTGAGGTTCAATATGCTGGAACGCAGTATTTACCTCAAAGCCAGAGCATAAATACAAATACTTCCCCCAACCAAGAACTTTTACCCCTAACAGCCACAGTTAATAGTGATGGTTGCTTGGAAATCGGTGGGTGTGATGTCACAACCCTAGTTCAGCAGTTTGGCTCACCTTTGTATATTTTAGATGAGGAAACCCTCAGAACAGCCTGCCAACAATATCGAGATAGCTTTCAAAAATACTATCAAGGCGAATCTCAGGTAATCTATGCTTCTAAAGCCTGGAATTGTCTGGCTGTCGGTGCGATTATCGCCTCGGAAGGGTTAGGAATTGATGTTGTCTCTGGCGGTGAACTTTATACAGCTCTAGCTGCTGGGATTAGTCCTGAAAAAATTTACCTCCACGGTAATAATAAATCCCGTGAAGAACTAAATTTCGCCATTGAGTCTGGGATCACGATTGTTGTAGATAACTGGTATGAATTACATACTTTGGTGGAGATGTTGCAGGCAATGTCTATACCACCAGTGCGGATCATGTTGCGACTGACACCAGGGATTGAATGTCATACTCACGAATATATCCGCACAGGACACCTAGACAGTAAGTTTGGCTTTGATCCCAACGATTTAAATGAGGTGTTTGAGTTCGTCAGCCAACAACCAAATTTAAATTGTGTAGGCTTACACGCTCATATTGGTTCGCAAATTTTTGAGCGTCAACCCCATCAGGATTTAGCGGCTGTGATGGTGCAGTGGTTAAGAGATGCGGTTAAATACGGTTTAAATATCACCGAATTAAATGTTGGTGGCGGTTTGGGCATTAAATATGTAGAATCAGATGATCCACCAAGCATTGATGAGTGGGTAAAGGCGATTTGTGAAGTTGTGCAGGCAGCTTGTGCAGTCGAAAATCTACCTCTACCAAAGTTACTCTCAGAACCAGGGCGATCGCTCATTGCTCCAGCCTGTGTTACTGCTTACACTATCGGTTCATCTAAAACAATACCGGAAATTCGTACCTACGTCGCCATAGATGGGGGTATGTCTGATAATCCCCGTCCCATTACCTACCAGTCAGTTTATCGCGCCGTCGTTGCCAACAAATTGTCTGCGCCTATGACAGAAACCGTCACAATTGCGGGTAAACATTGCGAATCAGGGGATATTTTAATCAAAAATGCCCAACTGCCAAAAACTGAACCTGGGGATATTCTCGTAGTTATGGGAACTGGTGCGTACAATTACAGTATGGCCTCCAACTATAACCGTTTACCCAGACCGGCAGCAGTTGTAGTGGCCAATGGCGAAGCAAACTTAATTTTGCAACGCGAAACTTATCAAGATTTAATTCGACAAGATTGCTTACCCGAAAGATTGAAGAGTTAGTCATTAGTTATTAGTTATTAGTCGTTATTTAAGTCCAGGGTTTCTGGGATTTTTTCCTGAATCACTGGCTTTAAACTAGAATTTCTTTGATTATTCTGGAGAAGCAAGCAAAACAAAATGTCCCAACCAGAAGAAAACAAAGGGGAAACAGTGCATGAAAGTTCATGCGTTAATAACTAATAACTAATAACTATTAATTACTGACTATTAACTAAAAGTATTAAGAGTAATCCAGATGTCATGAGAGATTGGTGGAAGCAATGGCTGGCAAACCTAGGATGGTCTCAGTCTTTGCTGCTGGGGACTCTGGATATTGTATTGGTGCTGGCGTTGACTTACATGATACTAGTTATTATTAGTGAGCGTCGCACACTGTGGATGGTGCGGGGTTTCATTGTCTTAATGCTAGCCTCAGCACTAAGCGGTAGGTTTGGTCTACCACTCTTAAATTTTGTCCTAGAAAAGTTAGTAATTGGCTGTGCTGTAGCAATGGCAGTTGCTCTCCAGTCAGAGTTCCGCCGATTTTTAGAACAATTGGGACGAGGTGAATTCCGGCAATTGTTTCAACCATCTAATCTGACTATTCCTAAGTCTGATAGTGTAATAGATGAAATTGTGGAAGCGGTTAAAGAACTCTCTAAAAACCGAATTGGAGCTTTACTAATTTTGGAAACAACTGGCCCCATTGACGAACGGGATTTTTCTGTACCTGGTGTCAAACTCAATGCGGATGTTTCCAAAGAACTGATACACACGATTTTTCAACCGAAGACCCTGCTGCACGATGGCGCAACATTAATCCGTGGTTCACGGATTGTATCTTCGGGTATAATCTTACCGCTTTCGGGACGCACAGCCTCGCGCCAATTGGGTACACGCCACAGGGCGGCGATGGGAATTACTGAGCGCGTCGAAAATTGTATTTGTGTCGTTGTATCAGAAGAAACTGGTTCTATTTCCCTCGCAGAACGGGGAACTCTAAATAGGCCATTGACGATTAGGAAGCTCAAAGAGTCTTTAGAGGCTCGATTGTCCCCAACTGTAGATCGGGAAGCGGTAGCTCCTGGTTTGTTAAGCTTGGGTCTTCAGATTGGTAGTAAGGCACTAAAACTAGCTTCACGTTTACTTGGATTACCCTCGACCGCTTCTCAAGACAAAAAATGACAATACAACAAACTGAACTGCAAGAATTGCCCCTGGATTTGAAACGAGAACTACTGCCCAAACACGTTGCAGTAATTATGGATGGCAATGGTCGATGGGCTAAACGTCAAGGTCTACCGCGAATTATGGGTCATAAGCGCGGAGTTGATGCCCTCAAGGATTTGCTGCGTTGTTGTAAAGATTGGGGGATTCAAGCATTAACGGCTTATGCCTTTTCCACAGAAAACTGGAAAAGACCCCAAGAAGAAGTAGATTTCTTAATGACGCTGTTTCAGAGAGTGTTACGTCAAGAGTTGAGGGAAATGGTCGAGGAAAATGTCCAAATTCAGTTTGTGGGAAATTTAGCAGCTTTGCCGCGATCGCTACAAGCGGAAATTTCCCGTTCAATGGAAGAAACCAAGCATAATCGCGCTATCCGGTTTTCTGTGGCGACTAACTACGGCGGACGACAGGAGATTTTACAAGCTTGCCGGGCGATCGCCCAAAAAGTCCAGCAAGGTCTCCTCCAACCTGATGAAATCTCTGAAGAAGTATTTGAACGCCACCTATACACAGCCGGAATTTCCGACCCAGATTTGCTCATCCGCACTAGTGGAGAAATGCGCCTCTCCAATTTCCTCCTCTGGCAAATGGCCTATGGAGAAATTTACATTACTGATACCCTCTGGCCAGATTTTGACCGCACTGAATTTCACCGCGCCTTGTGTGCTTATCAGCAAAGGGAGCGACGATTTGGCAAGGTTTAGAGACGGGTGACAGGTGACAGGTGACAGGTGACAGGTGACAGGTGACAGGTGACAGGGTAGTTTGTTGACCTATATTCCCACTCAGCACTCAGCACTCAGCACGGGCTAAACGCCCCGCTACCGCTAACAGCACTCAGCACTGCTAAGGGCCAGAAAACACGGCTTGTTCGACATCTTCTCGACTCAGGGAATATTTGAAGGCGCGTTGGATATCTTGTCCATTTTCCCCACCTTGGATATATCGCACGATAATTTGCTCGATATCCAGCCAGAGTTCAGCTTGCCAACTAGGTCGTTGTATGCGCCAGCAATGTAGTTGTGTATCATCTTGTTGACAGCCTTGCTCTTTTAACCACTGCTCAATTTGTGGCAGAGGATGACTGTATAAGGGCGTATCTGAGGGAAGTATAGACATAAAAATTCAAAATTGTTTATTAGTTATTAGTCATTAGTTACTTTACCTGTAACCTGTCACCTCTCCCCACAGAAGAAATCGGTTGTTGTAGTGTAACTGTTGGTTGTGGTACCTGGGTTTGTAAAGCTTGATCACCACGAGTTAGGCCGATGGCGATCGCTAGCAGTAAACAACCTACCAAAGTCACAGCTAAAATAAATAAAGCAAAAATTTCGCCAGATGAGAGGGGGCGATCACCTCCGGTGGGGCGTAGCCCATCACTGGCATCCAAGTAAGCTGATTTTGAGTAATCATAAGCAGAAGAGACAGGATGGTGCAAATCAGGCGGTGCTTGAATCACCCCAAACCGAGAATAACCTATCTTGATGTCATAATTTAAACGCCTTTCGGGATTACTCAGGGTGGCGTAGGCTTCGTTAATTTGCTGAAATTTTGGGGTGGCGACAGCAGCAGGTAATTCTGTGCTATCGGGATGATAGCGTTTACTCAGTTCCCGATAAGCGCGACGAATATCGATGACTGATGCTGAGGGATGCAGCCCTAGCGTAGAGTAATAGCTGGGTTCATTGCTTTGCGGCATTGCCCTATGTTGATTCACATCTGTTTGATTCACCTTGCAATCAAGTTTTTTTAATATTGTAAACCTGCCACTCTCACTAAGTTACGATAAATTTCATAGGACTTAGGCAGAAGAAGGGTATAAGCAATTAATTTTGGATTTTGTACTTTTGCAGAGAACCCGTAGGTTATTTTGAATTTTAAATTCGGAGCGCAGCGACTTGACTAAATCCGCAGATGTCAGCACCAAAAAATTAATCAGCCTTGCACCCGACAATTGGGTAAGATGGGTAACTCAAATGCCTGATATCGTTGCGGGAGAAATTCTTAATTCTGAATTTCAGTGGATTAGCCGAGAAAGTGATGTTTTAGTCCGTGTCACCAGTTCTGAACACGGTGAATTTCTGGTTCTCAACGAATTGCAATTACGCTACCAACGCCAAATGCCTCGCCGAATGCGTGCTTATGCAGCACTGGCGGAAGAAAAATATAATTTACCTACGTACCCTGTTTTAATTAATATTCTCAAAACGAGTAACGAAGAAATACCTACAAGCTTTACATCAAATCTGGCAGGGTTACGAGCAATCCAAGATTATCGGGTGATTAACCTTTGGGAAGTTGATGTGAATATTGCCTTGAAACAACCCTTACCATGCTTATTGCCATTTGTTCCGATTCTCAAGGGTGGTGAAGATGAGTCTCTCATTCGAGAAGCATTGCAAATTCTCCGTGCTGATGAACAGCTAAACCAATTAGAAACAGTATTAGCTTTTTTTGCTACGTTTGTTTTAGAGAGTAACTTAGTTCAAGAGATTATGAGGTGGGATATGACTGTATTACGTGAATCACCCTGGTATCAAGAAATTTTGCGTGAAGGTGAAGCACGAGGCGAAGCACGCGGTGAAGCACGCGGTGAACGGCGTGGAGTAATATCTAGTATCGAAATTAATTTAGAAGCAAAATTTGGCGAGGATGGCTTGCAATTGCTGCCACAAATCAATCAAATTAGTGACATAGCACAATTAAAAGAGCTTTTACGCCATGTTATTACAGCAATCACAATTGAGGAATTACGTCAACTGCTGTAGTACAATTCAACAGGTGAATTTTTTAAAGCACAATCCTAACCCAATAAATCAGCGCGGGGTTTAAAGGTTTCAATTTGCCGTAACTTTTCGTATAGTTCTCGTTCTTCCTGGCTAATGTTTTTCGGGGTAACTATTTGGATTTCGACCAATTGATCACCACGTTTAGCATCTTCGGCGGGATAACCTTTATTAGCCAAGCGGAATCTTTGACCAGACCTAACTCCTGGGGGAATGGTCATTTTAACAGGGCCATCTAGAGTGGGTGCTTCTACCTGTCCACCTAAGACTGCTTCAGTGGGAGTTACTGGCACTTGGCAAGATATATTAGATCCTTCCAGTTTAAATAATGGATGAGGCTCGACGGTAATTTTTAAGTAGAGGTCGCCGCCACCGATGCCTTGATTTCGCAGGCGGATACTTTGCCCTGTCACCATACCGGGGGGCATATTAACTTCTAGCGATCGCCCGTCTTCTAGTCTAATGCGTTCTGTTCCACCTTGATACGCTTTTTCTAATGGTAGGGTTAACCTAGCTTCGATATCCCGACGAGTGGGACGCGGTGGGTTTTTCGGAACTGTGTATTGGACTTTACTTTTTGGGGAACGAAAAGGGTCAGTAGTAGTGCCGCTACTTGCCCCATTCCTAGTGTCTTGGCGAACACCAACACCCACAACTTGATTAATAAAGTCCTCAAAATTGGCAAACTGGCTAGGATCTACATTTTGATTGGGATTGCGTTCTGCTGTACGTTCCCAAGCTTTAGGTTTTGGTGTTTGTTTACTAAAGCCTTTTTGTTTCCAGTAACGGCTAAATTGGTCATACTGCGCTCGTTTAGCGGTGTCGGAAAGGACTTCGTAAGCTTCCCCAATATCTTTAAATTTGTCTTCTGCTGCTTTGTTGCCTGGGTTGAGATCAGGGTGATATTGTCTAGCTAACCGCCGATAATTCTTTTTAATGTCCTCATTGGTAGCATCTTTATCTACCCCTAAAATTTCGTAGTAATCTCGAAAATTCTGCAAATTCTGCATATTCATTTAATTAGCTTTTAAATTTTAGATTTTAGTAATCGTTAACTAGTAATGGATAATATCAATTACTAATTACCAATTACCAATTACTAAATCCGAATTCAGGAAGAAGGGGTTTAAGGGTGTAGGGGACAAATTAGACAATGTAAATTATATTTCCCATGCCTAATGCCCAATGCCCAATGCCTCATTCCCTCTATAACCAATCATCATCTTCATCCCAATTATCCTGGTAACTCGGCCGGGCAGAACGACGAGGAGGCGGACTGCTATCGTAGGTAGAACGGCGATCGCGTTCATAATCTCTGTTATAGTCTCGCTTGTAAGAGTCGCGTTCAGAGTAGCTGTCTCGATAATTATCTCTAGAAAAGTCGCGATCGCGTTCTTTGTCTTTATCGCCTGTAAAGATGTCCCGAATTGTGCCGAATAAATCGTCGTCTTCGTCCTCAGCATAATACTCGCGGACTTCCCGATTCAGTTCATACAAAGCATCTTGCAAGTCAACATAGGCTTGATCGATGCCGCGATCGTCATCTTCTTTGAGACTGTCCCGCAGTTCTCGGCTAATATTATCAATGCGTTGGCGACGGTTACGGGCAAACTGCATTCCAAATTCTAAGGCGACTTCTCTTAGCTGTCGTTCGGCTTGCAAAATCAAAGCTTCCGAACGGGTGCGTTTTTCTACCCTTTCTTTGCGTTCCCGATCAACATCAGCATATTTTTGAGCATCCTGAATCATCCGGTTAACTTCAGATTCACTCAAGGTAGAAGCACCTTGAATGGTGATACTCTGTTCTCTGCCCGTGGTTCTATCTAAGGCTGTCACCTGTAAAATCCCGTTAGCATCAATATCTAACGACACTTGAATTTGTGGGATTCCCCGTGGTGCGGGTGGAATGCCATAGAGTTTGAACCTGCCCAAAGATTTATTATCATCTGCCATTTCCCTCTCACCTTGGGCAACGTGGATTTCCACGCTGTTTTGGTTATTTTCTGAGGTGGAGAAAATATCAGAACGGCGGACTGGGATAGTAGTATTGCGAGGAATCAGTTTTTTCATTACGCCGCCGATGGTTTCTAAGCCCAAAGATAAAGGCGTAACATCCAATAGCAGCACATCTTTAAATTCCCCGGCGAGGATACCTGCTTGAATGGCTGCACCCATCGCCACGACTTCATCAGGATTGACATTTTCGCTAGGTTCAATGCCAATCATATCTCGCACCAGTTGTTTCACCATTGGCATTCGTGTAGAACCACCAACTAGCACGACTTCTTCAATGTCGTCTGGGCGCAAGCCTGCATCTTTTAAAGCCCGTTTGACTGGGGTGCGGATACGTCCTAATAAGTCAGCACATAAACCCTCAAACTGGGAGCGCGTGAGGCGAGTTTCTAGATGTTTGGGGCCGTCTTCCGTAGCGGTGATAAAGGGTAAGTTAATGTCGGTGACGCTGACGGCAGAAAGTTCTATTTTGGCTTTTTCTGCGGCTTCCATCAAACGTTGCAAAGCTTGGCGATCGCGTCTTAAGTCTACACCTTCTGCTTCTAAAAATTGCTCTGCTAACCAATCAACTACTTTTTTATCAAAGTCATTACCACCTAGTTGAGTATCACCACTGGTAGATTTAACTTCAAACACCCCATCGCCTACTTCCAGAATTGATACGTCAAATGTTCCACCACCCAAGTCAAATACTAAGATGGTTTCCGTATAACCCCGATCTAACCCATAAGCTAGGGATGCGGCTGTCGGTTCGTTGAGAATCCGCAACACTTCCAACCCAGCAATCCTACCTGCATCGCGGGTTGCTTGCCTTTGGGAATCATTAAAATAAGCCGGAACTGTAATTACTGCCCCGGTGACTTGTGCGCCTAAGTAGGTGCTGGCATCGTCTGCCAATTTTTTCAGCACCATTGCCGAGATTTCTTCGGAGGCAAAGTCTTTATTGAGACGGGGACAGGCAATCTTGATATTACCTACGTCGTCTTTACGGATAGTGTAGGGTACACGCTTCGATTCTGAGTTCAGTTCGCCGTACTTGCGCCCGATAAAGCGTTTAACTGCAAAATAAGTATTTTGCGGGTTGAGGACTGTTTGCCGTCTTGCCATTTGCCCAACCACCCGTTCGCCTTCTTTGCTGAAGCCAACTACGGAGGGGGTTGTTCGCATTCCTTCTGCATTGGCAATCACCACCGGCTTGCCACCCTCCATTACGGCGACTACTGAGTTGGTTGTACCCAAGTCGATGCCGACTACCTTGCCCATGCGTTACTCTTCTCCTAGTGTGACTTATACATATATTATGATTGGGCGGAACTACCTCTAGCTTAGTGCTACAGGGTAAAATTGCCTCAATGGTATAATAGAGATCATCGAAGCAAAAATTGAAGGAATTAAAGCTTGAGGAGTTAGTTGCAAGACTAGGATAGCATTCACCATGCTGAGTATGTCCTAGAACCCTGAAATCTTGTACTCCATTGACTTAAGTTCATTGCTGCTTTAAGTTGGGAAATCCCCCTATAAATCTTTGTTTTTTGCTTTATCCCTACATGATAAATTTGAGATTAAAAATCTTCTAAACACTTGAATTTACAAGAAAGATTACATAATCACCTCCAACAGATAGCGCGAGAACGCGATCCTTACATGGCGACTGCGGGACATTTCTTTGTCCAAGAATACATCCGCCAAGAATTTTCTCAATGGGGAAGTGTGGAAATCCACACCTTTGCTGTTAACAATAGAAATTTTCATAATCTCATCCTCAATTTACCTGCCCAATCTACACCCAAAAAACAGGATTTACCTCCAATTCTAATTGGCGCACACTATGATGCTGTACCAGGAACGTCAGGGGCTGATGATAATGCTACAGGTGTGACGGTTCTGCTGGAATTAGCGAGGAAGTTTGCCGCACAACCAGCTAAATATCCCTTGCGGCTGGTGGCTTTTGATATGGAGGAATATGGTTTGTTGGGTAGTGCTGACTATGCAGCCTTACTGCGACAACAAAAGCAACCTTTACGCTTGATGATGTCTCTAGAAATGTTGGGATATCGTGATTTTACCCCTGGTAGCCAAAGTTATCCCCCTCCTTTAGAACGCTTTTACCCAGATACGGGTGATTTTATTGCTTTAATTGGCAATTTAAGGACAATTCCTGATTTAATCGGTATGAGTCGCAGCATTCGCCAAGTTGGGATCTCAAGTCAGTGGCTACCAGTACCAAATAGAGGCTTGATAGTCCGTCAAACCAGATTAAGCGATCATGCACCGTTTTGGGATGCAGGTTATCCGGCCATGATGGTGACAGACACAGCTTTTTTACGAAATCCTCACTATCATCAACGTAGCGATACAATTGCTACGTTAGATTTTGATTTTCTCTCCGGTGTCTGCAAAGGGTTGGAACTTGCTATTCGGGCTGTGTAGCCGACTCGCTACTCCCTACTCAGCACTCAGGAGGCAGAAGGGGAAATTCAGTATCTTCGGGCGATCGCACATTGAATGATAAGCTAATTAAATCATCAATATTGCGTTTCATGGTGTGACAAATTGCATCTAGGGGTAAATCATTGGCATCATAACCAAAGGGGTTTTCTATCTCTAAGCCAATGGCTTCAATCCCGAATAAAGTAAAACTTACCAACGCTACAACTACACCTGTCCACCATTCTAAACTCTGTACCATTTGAAATGGTAAAAGCAAGCAATACAGTAATAATAATTGCTTCAAATGAATAGAATAAGCTAGAGGCATGGGTGTTTTTAAAATGCGTTCACAAGAACCCAAATTATCTACTAGATTGTTTAATAATTCATGTATGGATGTTAATTGATATGAATTGAGACAATTTCTGCTATACTGTCGTTGTAAATAATCCCCAATCCAAAAGGCGATTTCCAACGGTGGATTATTCATATTTTTGAGTTTAAAATATTTAGAAGATGACATTAACTCTTCTAACTCATTATTTACTGTTTCTCCTCGTAAATGTAATTTTGTAGCTACAGCAAAAGCTACTAATAAATATAAAACTCCAATTTTATCATCTTTATCTTTGGGTGAAACTTCAGCAACCGATACTAAAATTTGTCGTGCTATATTACGGACATTATTCACTATTGAACCCCAAGCTTTTCGTCCTTCCCAGAAGCGATCATAAGCTGTATTAGTACGAAAAACTAATAATAAGCCTAAAACAATACTAGGAATAACAGTGCCTAAAATTGGTTGAGATACAGGTATTTTTAAGTAATAAAGTATAGATACTAAAACTCCAAATAAGCCACAACCAATAACCAGTTTATATATTGATGAAATAACTGAACCTTTATACTGAAAAGCTATTTGCAACCATTGCATTCTTTCAACCTTCATGGTGTGTATAGTAGTCCTATTTAATTTGTAGAAATTACGATACTTCAAAACTTCGGTTTCTTTGCAAAACTGAGGTTCTCGAATTTTAGAAATAACTTAAAAATCATCACTCTGGATATAGCATAACGGGCATTGAGGAATTTACATATAGTAAGGATGTACAGAGGTATGCAGCTAAAGCTACGCTAATCTGTTCAAATTGGATGTCAAATTTACGGCTTGAGTGCAATAAGTATATTCTGCCCCATAGCGATCGCAATTTTAGCAAAAGCAGCAATGGTGATAAAAGCCTCTCAATCATTACGACAGCTTGAAGTTCCTAAATCGATGAGGAGCTTGGTTAATAAGTAAATTCGCGGAGCAATCCGGTCTAAGTCAATATATTCATCTAGGCTATGTGCGCCACCACCTACAGGTCCAAGTGCATCAAGTGTCGTTGTGCCAACGGAGGCGGCGTAATTACCATCAGTCCCACCGCCACTGCCCTCAACTCCCAGTTTGAAACCAATTGTTCGATAGATAGCTTGAGCTTTTTTCACTAAAGCATCGGTTTGGGGATTGGGTGGAAAGGGTGGACGACCTCGGTCTGAGATTATCTTGATTTCCGTGCAAGGCAACAGTTTATGTTTTGATAAGCGTGAGAAATCATGTTCGAGGCGAATATACTCTTGCGCTTCTAGTACCCGCACATCTGCCTGAACCTTGGCAACATCTGGAATTGCATTTCGGCGATCGCCTGCCTGAAAAACAGTAAAATTAACAGAGGTTTGTTTACTAGGATTCCCCAGTTTTCTAAGTTGCAGGGTTTGGTGGGCTGCCTCTAGCAACGCGTTACATCCTTTCTCTGGTTCAGCCCCCGCATGGGCGGCTCGACCTTTGACTTCAAATCCGTAGTAACCGATTCCCTTACGCCATGAGGTGACTTTATCTTCTGGCGACCCAAATTCTAAAACCAAAGCTACATCATGTTTTTTAGCAGTTTCTTTAATTAATTCCCGTGAACCAAATGATCCTTTCTCTTCATCAGGATTAATCAAAAAGGTGATGGTTTCAAAGTTCTGAAAATTCAGTTCTTGTAAAATTTTGAGTGCTTCGACACCTAAGACAATTCCTCCTTTGTCATCCATAACTCCTGGCCCGTAGGCTTTGCCATCCAAAATTTTGAATGGACGTTGCGCTGCTGTTCCTTCCTCAAATACAGTGTCGGTGTGGGCAAGAAGCAAAATCTTGCCTTTACCTGTTCCTGAAATCGTGGCTAGAATATTTCGTCCCGCACTAGGAGTTGCATTGATGGTTTTAACGTCTGCACCTACAGATTTAAGTTGCTCAATTACAATATCTTCAACCTTCGTCAACCCCTTTTGATTACCTGTTCCAGAATCAATGTTGACTAAGGCTTCCAGGGTCGCCAGAAAGCCGCGTTGTGCTTTCTGGACTTTGTCATAAACTGCTGAATTGGGGGCTGCCATAACAACATTGAAATTTCCTAGCAACAGAACTACCGCCAAGATGAAGGCAAACAAACCTGCTGTCACACCAAGAATCCGTCTTTTCATGATCATTCTATTGATGAGAAAGGTAGCAATGTAATAGATAATCTGGAAATTCCAGCCTTCCTCAATGTGGTGTTACAAAAGTTTTTGCTAGCCTGTCAGCAAAGAGCGATCGCCTGGCTATGCGATCGCTCTTTGCTATAATTTTTAATTAAACTTTAGTACGATCGGTCAAAATTTCATACCCAGTTTCAGTTACCAAAACTGTATGCTCAAACTGTGCTGACAAGGAATTATCCACAGTTACAGCAGTCCATCTGTCTGATAAGGTGCGGGTGTGTTTAGAACCAGCATTCAAAATTGGCTCAATTGCCAACGTCATACCGGCACGCAGTTTCACGTTGGGCATTTCCCGTGTCCGGTAGTTAAATACTGAGGGTTCTTCGTGTAAGTTGCGTCCTACACCATGTCCAGTAAATTCTTCAACGACGCTAAAGCCGTTAACTTTGACATGATCTTCAATTGCGCCGGCTAAATCAAGCAGATATGCACCAGCTTTGACTTGTTCTATACCTTTATAAAGGGCTTCTTCGGCGACGCGAATTAGTTTAGCAGCATCTGGGGTAACTTCACCCACGGCAATTGTAATGCAGGAATCACCATGAAACCCTTGATAATAAGCACCTGTATCTACTTTTAATACGTCCCCAGTACGAATCACTTTTTTGGGATTGGGGATACCATGCACCACTTCATTATTAATGCTGGAACAGATAGAACCAGTAAAACCGTGATATCCCTTAAAGCTTGGTGTTGCGTCCATTTCTCGGATGCGTTTTTCTGCATAAGCATCCAAGTCGGCTGTAGTCATTCCAGGCTTGACTAATTCCGAAATTTCTTTGAGAACAGTAGCGACGATTTTTGCTGATTGCCGCATAATATCAATTTCTCGCGGCGATTTAATTTCAATCCCCCGGCGTTGTTTGCTGGATTGTGTAGGCTTAGGTGCTTGAGAAAGCAAGTTGGTGAAAATGTTCATGGGAAACTAATAATTACTTGCGCTTTGCCGCTAAATTTGCAGTGTTTATCTAAAGTTTAATTGAGAAATAATATCTATATTTACGTTAGCTGATTTTTTGTTGCCAATTAGTCAAAAGTTAACCTCCCTTGTCTATTTACCAGCAATCATAATCTCCCCTGTCATCCCTGCTTCTGTGTGTCCAGGGATAGAACAACGCAAGCTATATTTTCCTGGTTTCATTGGTACAAACACCCATTCCGCTATCGCACCAGGCTTGAGTTCCAGTTCATGAATTGCGCCTTTAATCTCTACTTTGCCAGCTTCGACTTTTTGCGTCCAGATAACATCAGCAAAATCTTTAGCTGTAAAGTAGTGTTTCATTTGACTGGGATTAGTTAGCTTGAGTTGATAACGTTTCCCGGCTACAAAGTCCAAGTGATTTGGCTCAAATTTGAGTTCGTTAGCAGAGTTACCTAAACTAACTGTAATTTCTGTAGCTGGTTGCTTGAGTAAATCACCAGTAAAATTTGCCGCGATCGCCAGACGGGGATGGCTGAGAACCAAACCTAGCAGCAATGTCAAAATTACACAGCTACGCCGAATTAATATCAACCCAGTATAAAAAATCTCCATCAACATTATGAACAAGATAATATGGGGACGAGGCAGAAGTTCTTTAATTACGAATTGACTTCCATTATCTAACACTTTGGCTAGCCAACATAGCAGGGCCGGCGGTAACTACAACAATTTGGTCAGGGTGCAGTAACTCACGGGCGGCTTGATTAACGTCATCAAGAGTAACTTGCTGAATTTTTTGTGTATAAGTATGTAACTCTGTTTTGTCCAAACCATACACCTGATTCATCAAGATGTTACTGGTTAACTCTTCGGGATCTGCCAGGGAAACATTATAACCACCAATGAGAGTACGTTTAGCCATCTCTAATTCTGTGGCTGTAACACCGTGCTGATGGATTTGTTGGAGTAATTGACGGGTACTAGCGATCGCTTGATTTGCATCTTCTGGACTGGTTTGCATTTCAATCCAAAATGTCCCAAAGTCTTTTTCGGCTTGGAAATGGCTATAAATTCCGTAGGTTAAGCCTTGGCGATCGCGCACTTCTGCCCCTAGGCGACTGGATAGGGTGTCTCCTCCTAAAATTTGATTTAAAACCAAAGCTTGGTAAAATCTGGGGTCTTGGCGTTTGATACCTGTATAACCCATGTAAGTAATAGCTTGTGTTTTACCGGGGACAACTGGGTTCACCTGGACAAGACTGCTGGGGTTTGAGACTTGGGGATATTCTATGCTGGGTGCTTGTCCACTCACGCGCCAATTACCAAACTCTGTTTGTACAAGCGATCGCACTTTGTCTGGGTCAAAATCTCCCACGACTACCAATACCATCGTATCTGGACGATAGTATTTACTTTGGAAAGCCACAATATCTTGACGTTTAATGCGTCGCAGAGTCTCCTGTGTCGGAAACTGGTGTAGGGGATGTTTTTTCGGGTAAATCGACTGTAAAAATATTCTTTTGGCTACTTCCGCCGGATTATCTAAGTCCAATTTGAGGTCTGTTAAAGCTTGTTGGCGGTTTAATTCCAATTCTTTTTGCGGAAATGTACTATTTTTCAGAGCATCTGCTAAGGTTTTGATTAAAACAGGTAAGTCTTCAGCCAGACTATTGCCCTCAATCTGCACACCATTGCGGTAGGCTGCAAAGTCCAAAGTCGCGCCTCTATCTTCCAAAGCTTTGGCTAAGGTGGAAGCATTTTTGGTTTTAGTCCCACTCATCAAGCCATCGGTTACCAGCATGGCTAATCCGGCTTGTTCACCTGGGTCAAATTCTGTACCTGCTTTGATATGACCACTTAAGGTAATGGTGGGTGTACTGCGATCGCTTAACAATAATACCTGTAGGCCGTTAGCTAAGGTAAATTGCTGTGGTAGTTTGAAGGCAGTGTTTTGAGCATCACTGTGATCAGTATCGATGGCTGGTAGATACTGCATCATCTCGGAGGGTGGAACAGGTGAATTACCAGATAAATTCTCTCTTATGTGTGGCGGTGACTGTTTTGTGCCAATTTCCTTAGCTTGATTAACAATTGGTTGAAAAATACCTACTGTTCGGGCAGATTTTGCGAGATATTTGTTTAATACACCCACAACATTTGCGGCGGTGACTTGACGAACGGCGGCTAAATAGTGATCTGTAAAGCGATAATCACCCGTAGTTGTCTCATCATTGCCTAACTGCATGGCTTGATCAGTGATATTACGGTTACTCAAGATTATGGCAGCTTCTAACTGTCTTTTGGCTCTAGCTAATTCTGTGGCTGTTATACCTTTTTGGGTTAACTTGGCGATCGCATTATTCAGCACTGAGTCAATTTTGGTCAAATCTTGGTCAGGATCTGCTGTGACTAACAACTCGTACCAACCTGCTTTGTGTAAGCTAACCACCGAACCCGAAATATCATTTGCTAATCCCGATTCCACCAAGGCTTGATACAGTCGGGAATTTCTCCCTTCTGTCAAAATGTAGTCAGCAATCTCTAAAGCTGGTATATCTTGATGATTTGCCTGTGGTAGTGGATATACGGCTTGTAATAATGTGGCTGATCCTGGTTCTCGCAGGACGATTGGCGATTGGGGACTTTTAACTGCATCTGAAACAGTCATTTCTTGACCTAACCCCCTAACCCCCTTCCCTACTAGGGAAGGGGGAAAAGTCAAAGCCTCTCTCCTGTTAGGGGAGGGGTTTGAGATATTCTGACTTTTAGGAATATTGCCGAAGATTTCTTTGACTGTGGCTAGGGTTTTTTCGGCTTGGCAATCGCCGACAATGACTAAGACTGCATTGTCAGGATGATAAAACTGGCGATAATACTGCTGTACTTGCTCAGGCTGGAATTTTTCCACATCCGCCTTAGTCCCACCCACGGGTAAACCATACGCATAATTGGGAAATACTGACCGCAGGATAGCACGATTGAGGCGATATTCTGGGCTATTTTCATACCCTTGCAATTCGGAAATGACCACCCGCTTTTCTTTAGCTAGGTGTTCGCCATCCATCAGCGCATTTTGCATTCTATCTGCTTCTAAAACTAGCAGTGCTTTCAGCTTGTTCCGTTCTACAGTTCCGTAATAAGCTGTTTGGTCATAACTCGTGAAAGCGTTTGAGTCACTACCTAAAGCACTGAACAACCAACCAAATTGAGTCGGACGGCTGGTTGTGCCTTTAAACATCATATGTTCTAGTTGGTGAGCTATGCCGTTAACTCCCAATGCTTCATAGCGTGAACCGAACTTGTACCACACCTGCACACTTACCACTGGTGCTGTATGTACTTCTTTGATGAAGACAGTTAGACCATTGTCTAATACTGTCTTATGAACATTTTCTGTTAATTTTAAATCTTGGGGATTTTTGGTCACTAATGTTAATTGGTGATTCACTCGATTAGAAGTAGTTATATGTTGACTCTCAGCAGGTACATTGCCAAGAAATAATACCGCAACTAATGAAATACCCAACAGCAAAAAATAAGAACGGTATTTATAGCACGCAGATAAGACAGACATTTATTTCGGTAGATGTACGGAAATTAATTTATTTTGAGTGCCGAGAATTATCTAATTCTCCTGAGAATATGTTACCTCGGCAATATGAATAATGTATATAAACAGACAAAATAAGCAACAATGACTAATTAAGTTAGCTGAAAAATCGGATGAATTCTAAGGGTAAGCTATCCGTATCAGCAACAAATGCTACTTCTAAGATGCGATCGCCTATTTGCTGCTGAGTCGGTTCTAAAAGGATTTTTAACGGTGGTAATTCTGGTGTCAATGCTACACGTTCTTGTAAACTTTTCAACCATCCCGGTAAATCTGGGGTAATTTCCGTTAAATCAAATGACAGGTGATAGTATCCCACATAATGTTCATCACCAAAGGCATCCGGGGCTGGTTTTGGCTGGGGAATTTGCATCAGTTCAATTCTGCCGCCTAAGCCTTCCATCCAGCAAGCTAGGGTGTAGCCGGTAGTGAAGCGTTCACAGACACTAAAGCCTAGTATTTCATAAAAGGCGATCGCTTGATGGATATTCGCAGTGCGGATAGAAGCGTGGTGCATGGTTTAGTCTACAGTCAATGCTACAGATGCGCCGTTATGTGTTTGTACAACTTCAGAATATCACTTCAGAATAAAAGCAGATTGATATGATTACTTGCTATTTGCGTTACGTTATCGACCCCGATAAAATTTCGGATTTTGAAGCATACGGACTTATGTGGATTCCGTTGGTGGAAAAATTCGGTGGAAAGCATCACGGCTATTTTCTTCCACATGAAGGAGCTAATAATATTGCCCTAGCTCTGTTCAGTTTTCCTAGCCTTGCGGCATACGAACGATACCGGATAGATTCCCAGCATGATCCAGCTTGTCACGAAGCGTATGAATTTGCGCGCCAAACAAAGTGCATTATTAGTTATGAGCGATCATTTATGCGTCCCGTTTTAGGCGATGTTAATAATCTTAAATAAAAAAGCAGAATATCATCCTTGATTTACAGGCGTTTCAGCGATTCAAACAGGTAACTTATTATTGCGGAATGCCTTAGTCATTGGTCATTAGTTAATTGACGGATGACTAATGACCAATAACCATTACTCAAACAATCTGAAATAAGGGTAGCGCACGGGAACACCCGGTTCTTTATCTAAATCGAAATTAATCACTTCCCAGCAATCATCTTCGGCTGTTTCGGGACTAAATTCGACAGGTAAGCCGTATAATCTTGCAGATGATGTTTCCTGCTGTCCAGAACGCCAAGGTGTGCTGCGTTCTAGATAGCCACTCATCAACTCCTGATAACGTCTGGCGATGATCACTCGTGTTGCTCGATAGCCTTGGGTGTATAACTTATCTAAGGCTTCATGGATTTCAAAGCGAATGCCATCAGGATGAGTGTGCTGTCTATACCACTCATTGTTCCACCTCCGCCAATGTCGCCCAGACTGTAGATGAACTAACTCTCCAGTTTTGGGATTAGCTTCAAATGCGCCATGACGGGGGCATAAATAGGTATCAGTTAGTGTCAGTGCCGGGATTGTTTGGCGACAATGGGGACACTGTATGTCAGCCCCAAACATAGGGTACTGCAAGCCTGGATTCATCATGAAGTGCGTACAAACATAGTTTCGTCTTCACCAGCACCAGAGGGTTGGATTTTACACTTCGGCTCTACCAATCCGAGAGTTTTATTCACTGCCGCACATGAACAATGTGAAGCAAGAACAATTTTCACTTTTGTCTTCCGCCACTTGGAGGATTGACGCTGTGATATTCTGGTTTTGCAACCAGGCTCTCAGGATGGAGTTTCTCCAGTGTTCCTGGGTACCATATTCTTATTCTATCGTGTCTATCTCTTCTTACTGGCCTTCTCCCGATTTTTCTCAAGCCGCCTTCATTGCATCCAATGCTGTTGTTATGGGTTCGGTCAACATAGCAGCCGGAGTCAGCATCTGGTATGGAGCAGTAGTGAGGGCAGATGTAGAACGCATTGATATTGGCGAATGCACAAATATTCAAGACGGGGCTATTTTACACGGTGATCCTGGGTTGCCCACAATTTTAGAAGATCATGTAACTATAGGACATCGTGCTGTAGTCCATTCTGCCCACATTGAACGCGGCAGTTTAATTGGCATCGGCGCAGTGGTTTTAGATGGAGTCAGAGTAGGATCTGGTAGCATCATTGGTGCTGGTGCAGTAGTAACCAAGAATATACCCCCCTTATCTCTAGTTGTGGGCATTCCCGGCAAAGTTTTACGTCCAGTTACACCAGCCGAAGCCGCAGAACTTATCGAACACGCCGAACGTTACAAAAAGTTAGCCTTAGTACACGCTGGTAAGGGAACGGATATTGGGTTTAATTCGTAAGGGTTTAGAGGTGTCGAGGTTAAGACAAATCCCATTCCCAATGTCCAATTCCCATTGACTTTTGACTAACTACTTAAACTTTCTTTACAAAAGTAGCTAGCAAAATTGCCCACTTCAGCTAAAAATAAAAATGAGAGTAGTTGACAAAACTTTAATTTCTACTTGATAGAGGGGTACTAAAAATGGATAATCTTGATTTTCGTGTAGTAGTTGTTTTAGCACCAATCGCTGTTGCTGGTGGCTGGGCTGCATTTAATATTGGTGCTGCGGCTATCAGACAAGTTCAAAACTTTTTGAATAGAGAAGCCTAAACTCTAGTTTAAGATAACTAATTTAACCGGCTGTTATCTTCGCGGAAACAGTCGGTTTTGTTGATTTTGGGGACTGGGAAGCAGGGGAGAAATTTCATGCCCAATTCCCAATGCCCAATTCCCAATTCCCAATTCCCAATGCCCAATTCCCAATGCCCAATTCCCAATTTCCAATTCCCAAGTGAATATAGATTCTTTACTCCAATCATTTCAACATTTTGGCGTTAACCTGGGACTTTCGCGCATTAACAGACTCTTAGCTAATTTGGGCAACCCTCATCACCATGTTCCAGTGATTCATGTTGCTGGGACAAATGGCAAGGGTTCTGTCTGCGCTTATTTGTCCTCTGTTTTGACTCAAGCAGGTTATCGTACAGGACGCTACACTTCTCCCCATCTAGTGAATTGGACAGAACGCATCTGTCTGAATGAAGAGCAAATTGCTGCTGAGGAGTTTTACCAATTATTATTACAAGTTAAGGCCGCTATTAACGCGGATGATTCCCCGACGCAATTTGAAATCATTACCGCCGCAGCTTGGTTGTATTTTGCCCAGCAGCAAGTTGATATAGCCGTGATAGAGGTGGGGCTGGGGGGACGCTTGGATGCAACTAATGTGATATCTGAGCCGCTTGTGACGGTGATTACTTCCATTAGCCGGGAACATTGGCAGCAACTAGGTTCTACTGTCGCTGAGATTGCAGGGGAAAAAGCGGGTATTCTTAAGCCTGGATGTCCTGCTGTGGTTGGAAAATTGCCACCGGATGCTCAACAAGTTGTGCGATCGCTCGCTCAAGAATTACAATGTCCATTAATTACGCCACAACCTGCCCAACAGATAACTCCAGAATGGGCAGAATATCAATCAATTCAAAATTCCAAATTAATTAAATATCCTTTACCTTTAGAGGGGCAAATTCAGTTAAATAATTCTGCTTTGGCTTTAGCTACTTTAGAAATACTGCAACAAAAAGGTTGGCAGATTTCTGAGAAAGCAATTATCAACGGTATGGCTAAAACTAAATGGCCAGGGCGGATGCAATGGGTTAATTGGCATCAACACAAGTTATTAATTGATGGCGCACATAATCCAGCCGCCGCTCAGGTTTTACGTAATTATGTAGATACTCTCAATACTCAAAATATAACTTGGGTGATGGGGATGCTATCTACTAAAGACCATGCCGATATTTTTAAAGTTTTATTAAAACCGAATGACAGATTATATTTAGTACCAGTACCAGATAATAATTCAGCCAATCCCATAGAATTAGCAAAAATAGCTTGTGATATTTGCCCAGATTTACAACTTTGTCAAGCTTATCCAGATTTAATATCATCACTAACAGCAGCCATTTCTACATCAGATAGTTTAGTGGTTTTGTGCGGTTCTCTTTATTTAATAGGAAATTTTTTAGGTAAAATATAACTTCTCTAGTCAGAACCTTCAGAACCTCGATTTCTTAAGGAAGGTAGGGTTCTTGACTCTAATGAATAATTAATAAATATCTCCCCCTCCTAGCTCTCCACTCACCACTTCCTACTCCCAAGCTTTATTAAAAATTTGTATCAGCCCTGTTCATCTCTCCTGATTTTTGGGAAATCTGAATTTAGTAGTAGAAATCCCAAAGTTAGGTTTGGCTTATAAGTATGTTGATTGATCAACCTGTTTACCTACATATAGAAATCCTAAATCATATGTATAAACTTTTAAGTAATGTAGTAATTTAGGGTGGTTTTTAATGGGCAGAAACTACCCTAATAAGTATCTTTAAAAAAGAAAATCGGACTACTATAGCAAGCCGTACAACAGAATGTGTAAATCATAAGTCAGAAGTAAAATAGGCTTTGAATCTGCATAAACACTGAATAAGAAATATCTAGACAACTACAGCATTTATCTAATAATTCGATAAAGATAATGATGCAAATAAGTATAAAAACGGAGAAGTGAATACTTTTGCCGAGTAAGTTTTTGAAGAAATTAGATGAAATTGGTTTGATGTAACCATAAATTCCACCTTGACGGTAGGAGACAAATAAATTAATTCTTGGTTAATTAAGGGGATAAAGAAATGCTAAAAGTTATTCTTGGACATAGTGATGATCCTGATGCTCAAGGAGCAATTGAAGAAGTTTTAGAACAATGTGTTAGTGATTTAAGTAATCTAGTAGACATTCCACCCAAGGCGGGTATTTTATTTGCAGCTATTGATTTTGATCATACTTTGATTCTGAAAGAAATCAATCAAGTATTTCCAGGAATTGACTTAATTGGTTGTACTACAGATGGTGAAATCTCTTCAATGTTAGGGTTTCAGCAAGATTCTTTGACACTAATGCTTTTTTGCTCTGACACTGTAGAAATCCGTGCTGGTGTGGGGTATGGAGTCAAAGAAAACCCCTTAACTGCGGCTCATCAAGCTGTGCATCAAGCAACTGAGAACTGCAAAACTGCTGCTAAATTATGTATACCTTTACCAGCTAGCTATCTAGCAGATGGTTCAACTACCAATGGTGGATTAATTCTCGAAGGATTGAAGTTGGCTTTGGGTTATCAGATACCAATTGTAGGTGGAACAGCCGGAGATCAATTTAGGTTTCAAACTACTTATCAATTTTTCCGCAACGAAGTTTTGACAGATGCTTTACCCATTCTGATTTTTTCTGGAGATATTCTCCTGTCCTATGGTACTGGGTGCGGCTGGAAACCAATTGGACGTAGGAGTATTGTTACGAAAGCTCAGGGAACAGTCCTTTATGAAATTGATGGTGTATCAGCACTAGAATTTTATCAACGATATTTAGGCGATCGCCAACCAACGGCGGAAAATCCTTTAGCGGTGTATGAAGGTGATAGCGATCGCTATTATATGCGAGTCCCTAATACTTGTGATCTGCAAACTGGCAGCATCAATTTTTTGGGGGATGTACCAGAACAAGCCATAGTTCAGATGACAGACTTCAATCGCGATGAAATTCTTCATAGCGTTAAGACTTCACTTCAGACTGCCTTGGAACGGTATCCTGGAACTGAACCAGATGCCATCTTACTATTCTCCTGTTGTTGTCGTCGTTGGCTATTAGGCACAAAAGCTAAAGAAGAATATCAATTTGTCAAAACCGAACTCGCCAAAGCAATACCCATATGTGGATTCTATACCTACGGTGAATTTGCACCCCTAGAAGCACAGGGTTCAACTTACTATCACCAAGAGACGTTTGTTACCCTGCTGCTAGGAACAAAATAAAGGGTTATGCAAGATATAGACTACGAGAGCAGACTCAAGGAATTAGAAAAAACTGTGCGGATTCTCAAAAAAAAACTAGAGCGTTCTGAAGTTGATCGCGAACAATTGGAGAATGCTAGTGAATTGAGAGAAGCAGTCCTCAAAAATGTCATTCGAGAGCTGGAAGAATCACAAACTGCTTTAGAAAATCGGGGTAAAGAGCTAGAAACTACTCTTGGTAATCTCAAAGCTTTACAACTCAAACTAGTGGCATCTGAGAAAATGTCTGCTCTTGGAGTTTTAGTTGCAGGGATTGCTCACGAAATTAATAACCCAGTCAGTTTTATTTACGGTAATTTGAATTATGCTAATGGTTATTTTCAAGATTTGCTTAGTTTAGTAGAACTTTATCAGCAGTATTACCCTAAACCAGTAGCTGCAATTAAACAAAAAATCCGAGAAATTGAACTGGACTTTCTCAAGGAAGATTCGGAAAAACTTTTCCAATCTATGACAGGAGGTGCAGAACGCATCTGTGATATTGTTAAATCACTGCGGACATTTTCTCGCCTAGATGAAGCCGAATTTAAAGCAGTCAATATTCATGATGGTATTGATAGCACGTTAGTAATTTTAAATAACCGTCTCAAACCATCACCTGATAATTTATATGGTATTAAAATTATTCGTAACTATGAAAAATTACCATTAGTAGAATGTTATGCTGGACAACTTAATCAAGTGTTTATGAATATCCTGGTTAATGCAACTGATGCTTTAGACGAGACAGTGATCAAGCATAAACAAAAGCAGAATCAAGATTTACTAAATCCTAAAATTGATATTTGTACTAAAGTAATTAATAATGATTGGGTAGAAATTAGTATTGCTGATAATGGTCTAGGAATTGACGAGCAAGTACAGACAAAATTATTTGACCCATTTTTTACAACGAAAGATGTTGGTAAAGGCACAGGCTTGGGTTTATCTATTAGCTACCGAATTATTATTGAATTGCATGGTGGTAAATTGAAATGCCATTCAACACCAGGAGGAGGCGCAACATTTGTCATTCAAATTCCTATTCGACAATCTAAAATTAATTCGTAATTCGTAATTCGTAATTCGTAATGGGCTAACGCCCCGCTCCGCTCTAAGAGGGTGTTTGAAAAGTCCCCTTTTATGTCATGCTGACGAAGGAAGCATCCCAGTATAACGGTGAAAACGCGGATTCTTCCTTCCGCAAAGCTCCACTCAGAATGACAAAGGATACCTGATAAAACTTTTCAAACAGCCTCTAAGCGCAGCTATGCCGCAGGCTTTACGTAATTCGTAATTGATCAACAGTGAACAGTCATCAGTTGCTTAATGACTGTTCACTGTTGTAACTCCCCAGTTCCCAGCTTTTCAATGAGTGGATTTGCAATTGTGGATTTTAAATTATTCAATCTAAAATCCACAATCTAAAATTCTTAGTCCTTAGTCCCTAACGATTATTCCATTCTTGTGCCGCATCTTCTACTGCTTTATCTACAGTTTTTTCTCCTAACATTGATGCTTGCAAGTTTTCGTAAATCGCTTTTTGCAGCTTTTTAATATCTTTCAATCCTGGAGTTAAGATTTCTGCTTGTTGCAGTTGTTGTGCGCTGACAACTCTGGCTTTTTCTACTGTGGAAGCATTAGCTGGAATATCTTTAAAGTAACTATCAGCTAGTGCTTTAGTTGTCGATGGTAGAACATTCGCCGCTTTGGCAAAGGCTAATTGATTCTCATCATTGGTGACAAATAAACCAAATTTCACTGCCGCATCTGGTTGTTTTGTATCGCGGGGAATCACAATATTCATCACAGCGACATTTTTTTTACCTGTGTCACCAGTAAGTTGGGGAGAAATTGCTGAAGCTTGAGCAATTTTAGGTGCATTGTTAGCAATAGTTTTGAGAAATTCTGGCCCGGAAGCCAAGAATGCTGTCTCACCAGATTGGTATAAATCAATAGCGTGGCGATGGCCTTGCGTTAGTGCTTCTTTTGGTAATAACCCTTTTTTATAAAGCTCTACCCAATACTGAAACGCTGCTTTACCTTGAGGCGTGTTAAAAGCGGCTTTTCCCTCAGCGTCTACTAGGGCGACTCCCATCTGCACCAATGATTGCAGCACTTCACCAGAATCCTGCGGGACAAAAGTCACAAAAAAGGCGTATTTCCCCGTCTTATCTTTAATTTGTTGCGCTTCTTGTGCTAATTCTGCGTAAGTAGTGGGTGGTTTATTAATACCTGCCTGTTTTAATAAATCGGTGTTATAAATGGTTAACCTCGTGGTGAGATACCAGGGAATTCCAAAACTTTTACCATTGAGTGTGCTGGCTTTCCAAATATTCGGAAGATAGGAGGAACGGGCTTCCTGTGGGATTTTTGCATCCAAATCTAACCAGGCATTTCGACCTGCTAATTGAGAAGCAAAGTCTGGATTGAGGTTAACAACATCAGGTGGCGTTTTTGCGGATACAGCTGTTAAGATTTTGTTCTCCATCGCCGCCCAAGGCACATCAACCCACTTTACCTTTATGCCTGGATTTTGTGACTCGAAGTTGCTAATTAGGCTTTGGAAGTAGTTTGTAAATTGAGGTTGGAGTTGCATTGTCCAAAACTCAATATTTGCTGTTCCAGAAGCAGCTTGTTGGGTATTTGAATTAATTTTTCCGGTGCTGCAACTGACGACCCAACTAGTCAGTAAACCTAACATTACCAAAGCGACCAGTTGTTTAAATTTTTGTAATTGAATCATTTTACCAGTATTTTTACGCTTGATCACGGTCAAAAGCTTATGCAGAATTGTCGAAATTATAGGCTAAAACAAACAGTTATGAGTGCTAAGTGCTGAGTAATGTAGGGTGGGCAAAGCTACGTGTATTTCTCAATTTGGTCAATAACTATTGGACATTGACCATTAGCTAATGACTACTTAAGTGTCATTTAAAGTTTCAATTTTACAGTTTGGCGGGCATTACTGTGGTGAAAAGTTTTAGTAGTCTGTTTGGCAAATCTCATAGAGGGGTGGGTGTTGAAATAGCACCAGAACGAGTGAATGTAGTCCAACTACGCAAGCAACGCCAAGGTTTGAAGATCGAATCTTTAACATCAGTACCAGTTCCAGAAGGAATTGTTAGTGATGGTCAAATTACTGACCCCCCAGCAATGGCGCAATTGATTCAACAGGCCTTAGCTGAAAGTAAAATCAAGACTTCTCGTGTGGCGACTGGTGTACCAGGACGTGATTCGATTGTACGGATTATTCCTGTACCAGCAGAGTTGGACGATCGGGAACTCCGGGATATGGTGTTGAACCACGAAGCAGGGTTGTATTTACCCTATCCCCGTGAGGAGGCTGACGTAGATTATCAAAAACTTGGGTACTTTGTAGATGAGGACGGTATTGAAAAGGTACAGGTGTTATTAGTTGCTACCCGCAAGGAGGTGACAGATACATATATTCGTACCTTTGAGCAGGCAGGATTGCAAATTAATGTTTTAGAGATTAACAGTTTTGCACTGATTCGGACAATTCGCGATCGCCATTTGCGCGAATTAAGTCCACAAGAAGCAGCCGTCTTAGTTGACATCGAGTTCGACAGTACAGAAATAGCGATCGTCGTTAATGGTATACCCCAATTTTCCCGGACTGTGCCTATTGGTACATACCAAATGCAAATGGCTTTAGCTAGAGCCATGAGCCTACCTACATCACGGGATATGGAACTGTTATATGAAATGAAAATTCCATTAACTCCCATAGACGGTGATAAAACTGGGGTGACAGAAGCTGACCCAGGGATGGCTGGGGTGTTGCGAATCTTGGGAGAACTCACCGATGAGCTACGCCGCTCTATAGATTTTTACCTAAATCAAAGTGAAAACTTAGAGGTGGCACAGATTTTCTTAGCTGGCCCTGGAGGTGGATTACAACAGTTAGATGAATTTTTTACACAAAGATTAAGTATACCTACTAGCCAAATAGATCCTATTGGGTCTTTGTTGTTGCAAGTTGATCAAGAGAAGTACCCCGCAACACAGCGTTCTGGTTTAGGAATAATCCTTGGTTTAGGAATGCGGGAGGTGTAATAAAATGTACAGTTTAGATATTAACTTTCTTAAAGATCGTCCAGCCTACCAGCCCAAACTTGATAAAAAGTCAGGAATTAAACTGCCAACTGGAAATTTAACACCAGTGTATATAGGGGTGGTTCTGGGTCTAGGTTGTCCTGTCTTGGTAGGTGCTGGGTTGTGGTTTTTGCAAGCCAAAACTAGTGAACTAGAACAAGCGATCGCCCAACTAGAAGAACAAAGTAAGAAATTAGACGCAGAAATCAGCAATATTAACCAAATCAAGGCACAGACATCCGCCGTTAAAGCGGAAACCCAAAGTCTAGTTACCGTCTTTGACCAAATTCGACCTTGGTCAGCCATGTTAGAAGATTTGCGCGATCGCATCCCCGCGACAGTGCAAATTGAAAATGTCAGGCAAATTCCCCCAGCCGCCGCAGTAGAAGGACAACCTTCTCCTAACCCCGCAGGTGGAATAGAAATCACCGGATTGGCTCGCTCTTTTGACAATGTGAACGACTTTTTATTAAGTCTGCAACAGTCGCGGTTCTTAAAGTCTTCCGCAAGCAGGATTATTACAGCTACTTTAGTAGATGCACCAGTACAAGCAACAGCTAGTAATGGTGTAACAATCAAACCACCCCAAGTAGTTAAATATACGATTCAATCGAGCCTCAGTGATGTTCCAGCTTCGGAATTGATTCGGGAATTAGAGCAAAAAGGCACAGTGGGACTAGTAACCCGAATTCGCAGTATGCAACAAACAGGAGTCATTACACGATGACGCTGAGTGAAGATTTAAATTTTGCCGAACACGCTGGAGAGCTAGATTCAGAGCCAACTTACCCTGTTGTTTTTGGTATCAGCTTTACACCCAAAATCATTGGTATTTTGGTGGGGGTCGTAGGTCTGGCAGGAGCTATGTATATGCTGCTCAATATGCTAATGCCCGCTTGGGACAGCTATCAGCAAAAGCAAGGACAAAATGACGAACTCCAAGGACAAATCCAGCAAAAGCAGGCTACTATCAAACAGATTGGTAAGGTTAAAGAAGAGCTAGCCCAAGCAAAACAGCAAAAACAACAGGTTTTAGCTTTATTTTCTGACGAGAAAACCTTAGATACCCTACTGTTGGATATAAATCGTTTAGTAGAGTCTGGTAGTTCTCCAACTCCTCTAAATGCAGTGAGAGCCAAACTACAAAAGTTTGTACCAACTACAGATAAACCAGAAATTGTTACCGATAGTTCCCTGGGAGCATCCGTCAACGGCAAGCTCAAACGCAGTAGCATTAATGTCGAAATCGTTGGTACTTATGAACAAACCCAATCTATTATTCGGAATATAGAGCGTTTACAGCCATTACTAATAGTTAAAGACTATCAATCAGCATTAGCAAATATACAAGCTACAGATCCATCTGGCAAACCTCTACGGAGGGTAGGGGCTGCACCAATTACTACATCTTTCCAATTACAAGCATTAATGCCGCTTAATTCAGAAGATGCAGCTGCTGCGGCTAAAGCAGCGACTAAGAAGTAATTCGTAATTCGTAATTCGTAATTATTTCTGATTTGTAGGTTGGGTTAAGCGCAGCGCAACCCAACATTTGTCAACATTTGCTTTGTATTGTTGGGTTTCCTTACGTCAAACGCCACTCGCCCCAAGACGGTGGTTTCCCAACCTACACTCTATTTTTCAATTTTGAATTGCTTATTAAGTGAGGAATGAACTGTGAAACAGTTTCACGGTAATAATTTTATTTTGGGTGCTGCTGCTTTATCTTTTCTGGCAGCACAACCAGTATCAGCACAAATTACACAAGTTAATGAAGTCAAGTTAGCTCCCGTCAATGGCGGAGTTAGCGTGACTCTCAAAACTTCTGCCGGCTCGCGTCCACAAGTTTTTACGACGAAACGAGGTAAGACTTTAGTTTCAGATATCATTAACACCCAATTGCGTTTAAGGCAAGGGAATAATTTCCGCCAAGAAAAACCGGTTCCGGGAATTGCTTCTGTTGAAGTTGTACAACTTGATGCTAATAGTATCCGCGTGATAGTGACTGGTGATAATGATGCCCCTGGTGGTCAACCTGTGGTCAGAAAATCAGATGCAATTACCCTCGGCTATACTCCATCAACAGGGACTACAGCATCAGCACCAATTACCCCTACACCACCGACATCGACAACACCACCTGGGGCTATTGTTGCTCAACCGGGTGCAGTTCCAAATGTGCTTGTACCCAACCCAGAAATCACAATTGATGGTAAACCAGCACAATCGGCTGGTGTCAGTCAACCTGTCAGCCAAGCCCCGCCATTCTTACCCAGAGCCGTCGCCCCACCAGTCGGGGATATTGCCGTTTCTGCTACTGATGCGTCCCCTAGCACCATAGATTTAGGTACTCAAGAACGTGTGCCTCGTTTAGTCTTGCGGGATGCGCCAGTCCGTGAGGTTTTATCGCTGCTAGCTCGTGCGGCTAATCTCAACTTGGCTTATATCGGTGATGGTGATGCTAAAGCTGCACCTGGAGGGCAAGGAATATCTCAAACAATCTCTTTAGATATAGAAAATGAGCCTGTGCAAGATGTGTTTAACTATGTCTTGCGCCTGAGTGGTTTAGAAGCTAACCGCAGCAATAGGACTATTTTTGTTGGGCCGAAACTGCCTAATTCAACGCGGGACGTAGTTATGCGTAGCTTGCGGCTCAATCAAGTAAATGTCGGAGTTGCTTTAAACTTTTTAGTTGGCTTGGGGGCTGAAACTGCCGTCAGTAGGGAACGCCAAGTAACTAACGTAAATGCTGTACCTGTGGGTACTGGAGTTGCTCCTATTACCCAAACACAGACGACCACAGAAACTAGAGTTGAGACTCAAAGGATTGATTTTAAAGACTCTAGTCCATTACTTCGAGGTTTACAAGCATTAGGTGATGAGCGTACCAATGCGCTGACCTTGATTGGACCTCCTAGGTTAGTTGAGATGGCGATGAATCAATTAACTCAGCTTGATATTCGTCGTCGTCAAGCGGTAGTGAATGTCAAAATTATCGATGTTAACCTGACAGGAAATCAAGATTACAACGCCAGTTTTTCTTTCGGTATTGGTAATAATTACTTCTCTACGGATAGTGGTGCAGCATCTCTAAATTTTGGCGGTTCTAGACCAGCGACTAGTGCGGAAGTGAGGAATAGTGTAACTGGGACACCAGTGGTTGCAAATCCCGTTACAGGTCAGCCTTTCCTTGATCCAAATAGTAGTGTATCCATTCCAGGAACTACTCCAGGTACGGTAGTAGTAGACCAAAATGGTAATATTACTAGAGTACAAAACTCTGGTTCGGGAAACTTTTATAGACCTACCGCACCTACTGGAAATCCATTAGAGCCAGGTTTTTCTGAGATCACACCAGCAACTGATAATGTTATTACGAGAAATGCTGATGGGACATCAACCATCACACAAGGCACTCTTGGTACAGCTACTACATCTTTGCCAAGTTTGTACCAGTTTCCTAAGCGTCTTCTTGCTAGTTTGCAAGCTCAGGTTACAAATGGTAACGCCAAGATTTTGACTGACCCAACTTTAATTGTGCAAGAAGGTCAAACCGCTAATGTCAAACTTACCCAGGAAGTAGTAGGAAACATCACGAGCGAAACTACTCGCGGTGATGGTACTTCTACACAAACAGTTACAGCTGAAAAAACAGATGTAGGTTTAACCTTGGCCGTCAAACTTGATCGGATTGATGACAATGGTTTTGTTTCTTTATCAGTAGCTCCTGTTGTCAAAGCACCCCAATCTTCGGCTGTACTCAACGTTTCAGGTAATAGTCAAACAATATTCTTGGTGTCTGAACGCTCTCTTAATTCTGGCTTGATTCGCTTGCGAGATGGGCAAACACTAATTCTCTCAGGTATTATTCAAGACCAAGACCGAACAAGTGTATCTAAGATTCCTATTTTGGGTGATCTTCCACTGATTGGTTCACTGTTTAGAAGTACAAACAGAACTAATGAACGCAGAGAGGTAATTGTGTTGCTGACACCTCAGATTATGGATGATTCGGAAAACTCTTCTTATGGCTATAATTACACCCCTAGCCCACAGGTGCGGCAAGTGCTTGAGCGTCGTGGTTTGGGTACGCCTAAACGATAATTCGTAATTCCAAAAAGTCAGATATGTCTAAATTTTGGGTTGATATCTGTTGGCTGATTTTGGCGAATTGGTATTAGGAAAAAAATGCAATCTACTAGATAAACCACAAGCTTTTAAGCTTTGTGGTATCTTTTTTTGATGTACAAACTCTTCAGTAGTGCTATTCGCCTCACTTTTGATTGATTGCAAATGCGATCGCCTGGTTTAATTGGAACTGCCTCCACACAACGTAGTAGGATGATGAACGGGAAAACCTCAAAACCACAGAGGCAACCTAGAATTAGAGCAAAAGACGAATTTTAAAACAAGCACACTCATGCGTATATCTCTGAATTGGCTGCGGGAACTAGTAGAGATAAAACTGAGCCACGAAGAATTGGCGGAAACCCTGACGATGGCTGGGTTTGAAGTCGAAGACATTGAAGACCGTCGCACTTGGGCAAACGGCGTTGTAGTGGGAAGAGTGCTTGAGCGTCAACCCCACCCCAACGCTGATAAATTGAGTGTTTGCCAGGTCGATGTCGGTACAGGTGAGACTTTAAATATTGTCTGTGGTGCTGCTAATGTGCGGGCAGATATCTATGTTCCAGTGGCGACTACAGGAACTTATTTACCAAACATCGATTTAAAAATCAAACCCGCCAAACTGCGCGGTGTCCCTTCTCAGGGGATGATTTGTTCTTTAAAAGAACTCGGTTTACCTACTGATTTAGACGGGATTCATATTTTCCCCCAAGAAAATCTCTCCGTGGGTAGTGATGTACGGCCATTGTTGGGTTTGGATGATGTAATTTTAGATGTCGCCGCCACAGCTAAC
Source organism: Anabaena sp. UHCC 0399 (assembly GCF_034931465.1). Lineage (NCBI taxonomy): Bacteria > Bacillati > Cyanobacteriota > Cyanophyceae > Nostocales > Nostocaceae > Anabaena > Anabaena sp. UHCC 0399. The sequence continues at coordinate 63,257 of NZ_JAYGGZ010000007.1, forward strand.
CGTGCTGATGCTTTGAGTATGGTAGGGATAGCGCGGGAAGTAGCGGCTTTGACTGGCGCACAGTTGAGCATTCCTGCACCTGGGGAAGTATCTGTATTTCAAAATGCCGGGGCGTTAAGTTTAAAAATCGCTGACACCCAAGCTTGTCCGGCTTACATTGGTACAGTTATTGACCAGGTAAAAATTGCCACTTCCCCAGAATGGTTACAACAGCGTTTGCGGGCGGCGGGAGTGCGACCAATTAATAATATAGTTGATATTACTAACTATGTATTGTTGGAATGGGGACAACCACTACACGCTTTTGACAAAGAGCGTTTAAAATCTGTAGGTGGCACAGAAACCTTACAGATTGGTGTGCGCTTTGCTAACTCAGGGGAAACCCTCAAAACCCTAGATGGGCAAACTCGCAACCTCGCCACACAGAATCTATTAATTACTGCTAATGATAAACCCGTGGCTTTAGCTGGGGTCATGGGTGGGGAAGAAACAGAAGTTCATGACGGTACACAAAGCCTAGTTTTAGAAGCAGCGTTATTTGATTCCGTCGCCATTCGCCGTTCCTCCCGCAGTGTAGGCTTGAGAAGTGAAGCTTCGGGAAGGTATGAACGCGGTGTCAACCGTGCAGAATTAGAAGTAGCTTGTCGCCGGGCTTTATCCCTCATCGCTGAATTAGCTGGGGGTGTCATTGTCCATCAAGAAATTGCGGATACTCGTCCTGACCCTTCTACCTGGAGTCATTCGATTTCACTGCGTTTAGACAAAGTGAATGATGTGCTAGGGCCAGTGATTTTAGGTGAAGACACGGGGGAACTAGTAGCAGAAGATGTAGAAAGAATCCTGACGGCGTTGGGTTGTCAGCTAACTGCGACGGAAGAGAAAAGTTGGAATGTTACCGTTCCGCCTTATCGTTACCGTGACTTAGAGAGGGAAATTGATTTAATTGAAGAAGTTGCTCGTCTCTATGGTTACGATCGCTTCTGTGATACTTTACCGGATAAGGCAGAAGCTGGTTATTTACCCTTAGACCAAGAATTAACTCGCAAGTTACGCGCGGCGTTGCGGGCGGAAGGTTTGACGGAATTGATTCAATATTCCTTAGTCAAGCCAGGGAATAGCAGACAAATCGTTTTAAGTAACCCTTTATTTGCTGAATATTCCGCTTTGCGTACCGATTTACTGTCTGGGTTAATAGACGCGTTTCAATACAACCTCGAACAAGGTAACGGTTCTCTCAACGGTTTTGAAATTGGGCGAATTTTCTGGCAAGAAGAAGAAGGTTTGTTAGAAAAAGATGCGATCGCTGGCATCATGGGAGGAGATAGGACTATCGGCAAATGGTCAAAAGGTGGAAAAGAACAACCTATGACCTGGTTTGAAGCCAAAGGGATTTTAGAAAGCGTCTTCCAGGAACTAGGAATACAAGTAGAATATCAGCCCGATTGCCGTGATGCACGCCTCCACCCAGGACGCACCGCTTCTTTATGGATTAGGGGAACTAGTTTAGGTGTGTTTGGACAACTCCATCCCCAACTCCGGCGCGACAAAGATTTACCCGAATCTGTCTACCTATTCCAGTTAGATTTAAATGTGCTATTGGATGCCTTAGACCAAGATGAAATTCTCATCCCAGCATTCAAAGCATATTCTACCTATCCAGCGAGCGATCGCGATATCGCTTTCTTTGCACCGGTGAAAATCTCCGTCGCCGACATTGAAAAAGCTATCACCAAAGCTGGTACAGGTTTATTGGAATCTGTAGAAATGTTTGACGAATATCGTGGCGAAAACGTCCCCCAAGGACAACGCAGTTTAGCCTTTCGTCTAGTATATCGGGCAGGCGATCGTACTCTTACTGATACGGAAGTTGAGCCGGTTCACAACAAAGTCCGCGAAGCCTTGGTAGAGAAATTCGGCGTTAACCTCAGAAGTTAAAAGCAACCCCTCTCCAAACCTCTCCCCTGCAAGGAGAGAGGCTTTGATTCTTGCTCCCCTTCCCTGTCTCCGACACGCTGCGCGAATGTAGGGAAGGGGTTGGGGGTTAGGTCTCAGAGAAAGTTGCACACAGCGTTACTTATTACCCTTTCCTTTCTCATCCTCCAAACCTTTAACCCGTTGCAGCACTGGAAAACATTGATTAATCAGCCAAATCAACACCTCAATTGCTGATTCACCTTGTTGAATGCGACTTTTAGCTTGGACACTCAGGAGTAGGGTTTGCAAAACCAGCAATAAAGCAATGATTTTTCTCGCTTTGTTCTTTGTCGAGAGGAATTTTTTAACAGCTTGCGTAGACAATTGTTTAGATGAGTGGGTGGACATTGTTAAACCTTCCTGCGTGTTGATAATTCAACAAATATCCGTTTCACCTAATCGTTAGCTAGAAGCCAGTCAATGCGGATAAATGCGAGTATGAATCTGCACCCTAAAATTTTTCTACAACTGGCTAAAAATAAGAACCCTGGCGATTAGAAATCGCGGCTATACAAACAAAGTCCGCCGTCGCGGACTTCATACAACCCGCGTAGGCGGGTTTCGTCTGTGTAGCCGCGAATTCCATTCGCTCGGTGTAAAATATGGCTACGCAACACAACCGCACTAATGAATCAACCGCGTAGACCGAAAGGTTTTCTTGCTAGTAAGGAAGGCTTGGAAAAACTCCAAACAAAAAAGCGTGAAAAACGTTTTACTTATGAAAACATCAGAAAAGAAGCAAAAGTAACTCTTGATCAGGTCAAGCGACTATTTAACCCAAAATGGGGATACAAAATTGGCTCAGAAGCTATCGAGTTAATTGCTGCTGTTCTTGACTTGCAGCCAGAGGAAATTATTGGTGTTGAGGTATGGAATTCATCAGCTAGCGATACTGAGTTAGAAACTGCACAGATTAACTGGCGTGAAGTTTGCACCGCCATGCTGGAAAGTCAGCAAGAAGCTGCAAGACTTAGACGCAAAGCGACAGAACAAGGTTTTGAAATTAACGTTTATGTTCCCTTGGGACTGGTGGAACGCAAACAGCAGCAACGCCGACAGCTAAATGAACAGCGAGACAGAGAAAATGTCTATGAATTAACCCAAGAAGTCATAGTCAAAACCTATGAACATGACGCATTTCTACAAGAAGTAATTACACAACAGCCAAGCGAAAATAATAAACATATTGCTATCATCGGTGAACCAGGAGCAGGTAAAACTACTTTATTGAGTACCATTGCTTTCTTTATTAAAGACAAAACTCAAGATTTACCCATCTGTATTTCTCTCGCCAATTTACAGGGAAGAACTATTGAGGAATATTTACTCAAACAATGGCTGACTGAAGCAATGAGATTAGTTAAATCTGATGTTGTCGTCACGCCAGAAATTGAACATCAATTACTTGCTTGTTTTGGTAAAGAGAGAGTTTGGCTACTGTTAGATGGTGTAGATGAAATGGGTGAAAATTCACCTGCGGAAGCCTTAGCCAAACTTAATCGAGAACTGACAGCATCTTTGACACAGGCGCGAGTGGTTTTAACTTGTCGTTTAAATGTTTGGGATGCCCAGGTTAATAATACACTCACAGGATTTGATACTTATAAAACTCAAGAGTTTAAACTAGAACAAATTGATGAATTTATTCAACAGTGGTTTGAGCGTGCTGGTGATTTACAAAAAGGGAAGACATTACAGGCAAAATTAAAAGAAACTAAACATGAAAATATTCGTAAATTAGTAACAAATCCTCTGCGTTTGTCGCTGTTATGTCAGGCATTTGATTTAGATAAGCAGGGAGAATTACCAGAAACGAAAGCCGCACTTTACCAGAGGTTTACCCGCTATTTTTATGAATGGAAATCAAAGTTATTTCCTGAGTTATGTAACTCTGATAATTTAAAGGATGAATTACACTGTGCTTTAAGCAAATTAGCTTTTGCAGGAATTAACAGTAGTGCAATTTTTCGCTTGCGGCGGAGTTCAGCACATAAAGAAATGGGTGAGAGATTATTTAAATTAGCTTGTGATGTTGGTTGGTTGAATTTAGTAGATAGATTAGCGGAAACTGATGAAGAAGTTTATGCTTTCTTTCATCCTAATTTTCAAGAATATTTTGCAGCTTTAAAAGTAGATTATTGGCATGAATTTCTGAATCATGTTCCCCACAACCCAGCACAGGGAACTTACCGCATTTTTGAACCACAGTGGAGGCAACCTATATTATTATGGTTAGGAAGAAATGATATTCAAAAAGAACATAAGGATTGTTTTTTGAACCATTTAATCGAATTTAATGATCAATATGGAATACTGGATTTTTATTCATCACAAGCCCATAAATTAGCTGAATCTGGGTTGAATGAATTTCCAGAATCTAGCCTTAATGAAGAAATTTTAGATATAATTGATGAAGATGGAACTCCCATATATGCTCGTCGTTTTGATACAATACCTCAATGGGTTGTGTATCTGGGAGAGCCTGTAGATTTCCGAGAGAGTTACTATAAAATATACCAGTGGCTAGATAACAATTTAGTAGAAGAAATTAGCAAAGATTTAGACTTTAATTGGGAAAGAGACTTTAGTGGAGAATTGAAAGTAAAATTCATATCAAATGAGCAATATGTCTCAGAGATAGTAAAAATATTTGGTCAAAGAGATGAAAAATGGAAAAAGTTCTTGCATAAAATTGATTGTTCAGGCTTAGATATTCTGGATGCTTTAATACAAAAATTATCACTTATTCATAACAGTATAGATGAATTATTATCAGAATTAATAAATATACTAAAAACTAATGTTAACTATATAACTGGCTTTGCGGTAATTGAAAGTTTACAACAAATTCTTCAACAAGAAAATAGGAAAGAATACTTTTCACTCATAGTAGAAAATTTAAGTCATTATGTTGCTAACAAGCATCTTGATCCATACGATTTCTGTTTTAGAATAGTTAAAGTGTGTGCCTACAATCTGAATTACATAGAGTTTTATACAGCATGGCATAAGCACCAAAATAAAAAAATAAATTTAACCCAACACAACTTACCCCAATGCTTGCAAGCTACAACTAATAATGACCCTCGCCTTAGCCAAAACATTCACTTAATCTGTATCGACACTAGTAAATTCATCGATCCTGATAACCCAGCCAGCAAAATTTACACTGCAATTTTCAAAGCTGGCTGTCCTAAATGTCCAGATGGTACGCCGAAAACAATGGCGGAACTCCAAACCTATTGGGATTTGCTAGAAACTGATAAGCGGGTGGTTTTAGTGTTTCACTCAGGCGCAACTAATAATAAAGGTGAGGAGAGATACAGCAATGTGTTTCTCAACGCCATCAGCAAATTTGAAGGTAAGATTTGTTTGATTAGCGACCCCATACCAGACTACAACACCCTCAAAGTCTTTACACACAGCCAGTCAGTTGATGAAATTTTAGAATGGTTGGGTTGTAGTTGATTATCTTTGTGCGTTATTCACAACAGTTTGAACATTTATTATAAATGCGTACTTATTCGCTGCAATTGCGTGAGCATTTACAATAGTTGGTTGAACTTTAGTAACAACAGCTTGAGTCTTTGTATCTAATGCTTGTGCATTTTTGGCTTAGATGTATCTTGATACAAAGTGAACAACCTTTTAAAGCTGCCCGTTATTTACGAATTGGTAAAATACGCACCCTCGATTGAGCTTTGTCAATAGTGACCAATGCGCCTGACACTAGTAAGGACTCAAACTGATTTAAAGCTGAAATGACTATATTTTCGATACTGTTCGGCAAAATATCCTGAGCGCGAACTTGAATTACACTTGGGGTATCAGCACCCGTTGCAGCTAATAAAGTACCAAAGTCTAAATCGTGAGTAAAGACAATATAACCATTAGTTCTCGCCCACTCCATAATCATTGCATCTTTCTCACAGGGGTCGCCAATGCTAGACCAGTGGACAGATGAAATATCGTACTTATCAAAAATCGCAACCCAATCAGGGGAAAGGTTCATATCAATCAAAATTCTCATGCACTTCTGAGAGGTACTTCAATTTCTTCAACTCGCCATGCAGCATAGGCAAGTGCCTCATAAATATCAGCTTCTTCAAGGTAGGGATATGCTTTAAGGATATCGCTATTGCTGTGTCCAGATGCCATTAAGCCAACTATAGTACCAACAGTGACGCGCATTCCCCGAATGCAGGGTTTACCACCCATGACTTCTGGATTACGGGTAATTCTAGTAAGATTTTGCATGGTTGTTGCCTCGCTATGTGCGCTTATTGAATTGAGAACCTAGAGATAAATACGCCAATCTTTTCCATTATCTGACCTTTCTCATGAAGTGGTAAAACCTTGATGTTGCTCTCAACCAACACATGAAGCAAAACTTATAATCCAAATCCTATACTATATAACAGCACAACTCAGATTCATAACCATGAGTTTCTCTGCCCAAATGCCATTTTCTTCTAAGATGACAACAGGTAGTTAATCAATCTAAAATTCATCATGCCCAAATATGTGATGTGGGGTTCTTACTGCGAAGACGTTTTGGAAAAACGCGCACCTTACCGTGAAGCACACTTAGACGGTTTAGCCAAACAAAAAGAATCTGGTGTACTAATTACGATTGGCCCTACTAAAGATGTCACCAAAGTTTTTGGTCTTTACGAGGCTGAAGATGAAGCCACTGTGCGCCAGCTAATCGAAAATGACCCCTACTGGCAAAATGGTATTTGGACTGAATACTCTGTCAAAGAGTGGATTCAAGCTTTTTAGGTTTATCACACACATAATACTTGGTACATTAAAAATCTGATAATGTGCCAGTTTTATTATTGTCTACTACGAGAATATTTTTTAAAGAAATATAAAAGATTACGGCTTATAGTAGATGCTATTGCTATTTTATTAATGCCATTATGCAATAGTGACATTAACAAAATAGTTGCAGTTGTCTACACCAAAAATAACAACATCTACTACATCTGCAACAGCAAAAATTGCTATTTTGTCATTAGTGTAGATGTTTTCACAACGTGAACCCTATGAAAAAAATCCTCAAACGTGCATTTCTACCCAGCCTCATGGCTGCAAGTTTAGCCAGTGTTACCTTGCTACAAGCACAACCGGCTGCTGCTGATAACAAAGTCGTAGAAGATGCCTTAATTGGTGCTGGTGCTAGTGCAGTAACTGGAATTTTTACCAGGTGCGGTTCTGTAGCAAACAATGCTATTAAGGGTGCAGTGGCTGGTGCAGCTGTGAACGGTGCTAATGGCTTGAGAAGCAATCGCAGAAACCGTAATTTGGGTCAAGATGCGGTTGTAGGTGCTGGTGCTAGTACAGTAGCTGGGGCGGTAATTGGTGGTTGCAGAAGACCAGGAAATAATGCTATCAATGGTGCAGCCGCAGGTACAGCCGTTCATATTTATCGCAATAGAAAAAGATAATTTTTTTTGAATCTCAAACAATCTAGAACCCCGGTTTTTTCAATAAACCGGGGTTCTGTAGTAGAAATATTCTCACTTCTCTAATCTAACCCTTCAAAGCTTTCCTGAAGTTACTCCGATAAGATTTATTGGCAACAAATAAAACCGGCCATAACAAAGATAAACCAATACGATTGGGTAGAGATTTGGAAAAATTAGTCCGTGTAAAACCAGTCCAAAATTTCCAAGCACCACCTGCATAAACCACAATTAAAGCAAAAATAAATAGATTCATCGCCATCAACTCCATTAGTTAGTGACAAAATTCAAGATAAGTATTACTACATGATGTAGGCATTTCATAACTAACATCAATACACCAATATTTAAACTCTGAGTTAGTTCATCATACCTCTGCCCTTGAAATTGTAGATGATTCTAACCATCATAGCTATTTACGGGTTAACCAGAAATTATATCTACTGCCACGATAGAACAACACAAAGATAGCAAATTCAGGTATAAAAGATATACAGAGTATTATTTAATTTCTATATTACTTTTTCCTTCTTCCTGGTTGTCTCTCAAGGTTCTCATAGCTAACATAATGAAACTTGAGCAGTAGGAACATCTTGAGGACTTACGCATGAAAACGCAAAATCAAGGATTGGGCAAGGGGTACAGGGGTATAGGGATGTAAGGGTGTAGGTGTTTAAAAACCTTACAGCCTTACAGCCTTACACCCGCAAATTGCCAAAATTATCGTTGTATAAGTTCTGATATTTTGGTAGCAAGTGTTTGATTGGCATAAACACTTATACTGATTTCTCACTAGATGTCTCTAGCGGAAGTTCCTCAACAATCAGTGTTTGTAGGAGACTGGAGAAAAACACAATATACTCTCACAGGTTTGCAACCAACATATGGCTGTAAAAGGTTAAGGAGGATTTATGCGTGCAGTGCTGATGGCAGGCGGTTCGGGAACGCGACTTCGCCCGTTAACTTGTGATCTACCAAAACCGATGGTGCCGATACTGAATCGACCCATTGCTGAACATATTATCAATTTACTCAAAAGACATCAAATTACGGAAGTGATTGCAACTTTGCATTATTTACCTGATGTCTTGCGGGATTATTTTCAAGATGGCAGTGATTTTGGCGTACAAATGACCTACGCTGTGGAGGAAGACCAACCGTTGGGAACAGCAGGCTGCGTCAAAAATATCGCCGAACTTTTGGATGAAACTTTTTTAGTGATTAGCGGTGATAGTATCACAGATTTTGATTTAACAGCTGCGATCGCTTTTCACAAACAAAAACAATCGAAAGCCACGTTAATTTTAACTAGAGTTCCTAACCCCATTGAATTTGGGGTAGTCATCACCGATGAAACAGGTAAAATTAATCGCTTTTTAGAAAAACCCTCCTCTAGCGAAATCTTTTCGGATACCGTCAACACTGGGACTTATATTCTCGAACCAGAAGTTTTAGAATATCTGCCAGATCACACCGAATGCGACTTTTCTAAAGATTTATTCCCCTTGCTGCTGGCTAAAGATGAACCCATGTACGGTTACATTGCCCAAGGGTACTGGTGTGATGTCGGTCATTTAGATGCCTATCGGGAAGCCCAGTATGATGCTTTAGAACGGAAGGTAAAACTTGATTTTGCCTACAAACAAGAAATGTCTGATTTGTGGATAGGACAAAATACTTATATTGACCCCTCCGCCCATATCGAAACCCCAGCCTTGATTGGGAACAACTGCCGTATCGGTGCGAGAGTCCAAATTGAAGGGGGAACTATCATTGGGGATAACGTCACCGTTGGGGCTGATGCCAATCTCAAGCGTCCGATTGTCTGGAATGGCGCAATTATCGGTGATGAAGCTCAATTGAGTGCCTGCGTCATCTCCCGTGGGACTCGTGTAGACCGCCGCGCTCATGTCTTAGAAGCGGCTGTAGTTGGTTCTTTATCCACTATTGGGGAAGAAGCCCAAATTAGCCCCGGTGTCAGAGTTTGGCCGAGTAAGAAAATTGAATCAGGGGCAATTTTAAACATTAACTTGATTTGGGGTAGCACAGCCCAACGCAACTTATTTGGGCAACGGGGTGTGCAAGGATTGGCTAATATCGACATCACCCCAGAATTTGCCGTCAAGTTGGGTGCTGCTTATGGTTCTACCTTAAAGCCGAAATCTAAGGTGGCTGTCTCCCGCGACCAACGCAACGTCTCCCGCATGGTTACAAGGTCATTAATCGCGGGTTTGATGTCAGTGGGTGTAGATGTGCAGAACCTTGATGCTACAGCCATTCCCATTGCGCGGACAGTCATACCCACAATGAAGATTGCCGGTGGTATTCATGTCCGGGTACACCCCGATCGCCCAGACTACATCCTGATAGAATTCATGGATGGGAAGGGGATTAATATTTCCAAAGCCCTGGAAAAGAAAATTGAGGGGGCTTTCTTTAAAGAAGATATGCGCCGCGCCTTGGCTCATGAAATTGGGGATGTCGCTTACCCCAGTCAAGTCATTGACCTTTACTGCACAGCTTTTGAGAAGCTATTACACGTTTTCACCCTCCGCAATAGTCGGGCTAAAGTGGTGATTGATTACGTGTATGCGGTATCTGGGGCAGTTTTACCGCAAATGTTAGATAAATTTGGTGCTGATGCTGTTGTTCTCAACGCCAGTTTAAATAAAAATGCTGTAACTACCACTGACCGCGAAGCACTCCTGACTCAATTGGGTCATGTGGTGGAAGCCTTGAAAGCTAATTTTGGTGTGCAGGTATCAGCCAACGGCGAACAGCTAATTTTAGTAGATGAGTCAGGTTTTGCAATTCGGGGTGAACTTTTAACCGCCCTGATGGTAGATATGATCCTCACCTCTAACCCCAGAGGGACGGTAGTTGTGCCGGTGCATTCATCCAGTGCAGTGGAACAGGTGGCGCGTCGTCATGATGGGCGGGTAATTCGTACCAAAGCGAACCCAACCGCATTAATGGAAGCTTGCCAGAAAAATGCCAATGTGGTGCTAGGTGGTAGCGGTGATACGGGTTTTATCTTCCCACAGTTACATCCCGGCTTTGATTCCATGTTCTGCATCGCCAAAATTATTGAGATGTTGACCATTCAGGAGCGATCGCTGGCTACTGTCCGAGCAGAATTACCCCGTGTCATTCACAAAAACTATACCATTCGCTGTCCTTGGTCAGCTAAGGGTGCATTGATGCGTTACTTAGTGGAAACCCACCCTGCCCAAAACCTCGAACTCATCGATGGCGTGAAAATTCGCCAACCCTTCGAGGATAGTTGGCTGTTAGTTCTACCTGATGCGAGTGAACCGTTAGTGCATTTGTATGCCAACAGTAACGAACGCGATTGGGTGGATGAAATCGTCAGAGATTACCGTTCCCGCGTGCAAACCTTTGTAGAAAGACAGCAGGAATATCACCCGGCGGAAGTTTGAATATTTCCTAGTTGGGTAATTGCGATCGCCAAAGGCGATCGCAATTACCCATGTTTAAAGCGATTGGGAGATAACATTAGCAGATGGTTCGATAATTGATGCTGCCTTGAAAGTGCATTTGGGATTAGTTTGAATTTACAAAACAATCGTGATGTCTTTCAAATAGAACGCTTTTCTTTACAGACACCCGTGTTTATTGGTAGCGATCGCACTCATGTAAAATATTTGGTAGAGTCTAAAAATCAGCTAATGACCAGGTTTCCCTACGACCAGTTTGCCAAAGACTATCTTAAAGAATTATTACAACCATTAGGAGAAGTGGAAACAAGTCGGAAAGTTCCGGCAGAAATCAGAGAAATTGATATTTATTTTGCACCTACACCCCCATCAACCAGCGATACAATAAATTTAGGGTTATTAGGAAGGATTGCGGCTGAACCTGCATTAATTGAACCATTTAGAAATGCAGCTACAATTGCCGAAATCCGTAGTTGCATGAACAAATTATTTGATATCTTCGCTGAAATTAAGCGTCAAGGTAAAGTTGGTAAAAATCGGATTAATGAATCAGAATTACCCAGATTGTGGATTCTGTCACCAACGGCTTCTGAATCTATATTAGATGGTTTCAGAGCTAACCTAGATACGGAACACTGGGAGGGAGGAGTACATTTTTTAGCTGATTATTTGCGAACAGCAATTGTAGCAATTCATCAATTACCGTGTACTGAAGAAACATTATGGTTAAGAATTTTAGGTAAGGGTAGAGTCCAGCAGCAAGCCATAGATGAACTAGAAGCACTTCCCTCAGAGCATCCCTTACGTGCCAAAGCAATTGATTTATTATTGAGTTTAAAGACCACCTTAGAAGTAAATCAAAATGTAGACCAGGAGGATAGAGATTTAATTATGCGCTTATCACCTATTTACGAGCAAAAGCTGGCGGAAGCTAAACAACAAGGAATTCAAGAAGCACGTCAAGTTTACGAGCAGAGACTAACAGAAGCTAAACAACAAGGAATTCAAGAGGGAATTCAAGAGGGGATGCAAGAGGGGATTCAAGAAGGTACTAAAGCAGAACGCCGTAAAGTTATAGAAAATTTATTACAAGTTAGGTTTGGTGCTTTAGATGCTGAATTAAGAGAAATGATTGAACCTTTATTGGCTTTATCTCCAGAAGAATTTACGCCTTTATTACTACAACTATCGCGGGAAGAGTTATTAGATAGATTTATGTAAAAAAAACTCAGCCAATTCACATGGCTGATTCATGTGTCTATAAAAAGTTAGTAAAAAGATTTGCTAGAGTTTCATGTATTTGGTAACTCCTACATATCTATTACTAGATGAAGCATTATCAAAATCACATGAGACAAGACTTAAAGCTTCTCAATTTACTAACCTAATCCATCATATCTATTTGGATCTTTTTTCTCCTTTTTCTTATCAGGATCTTTTTTTGGTTTCTTCGCTTCTTTGTTACCTTTTTTTTCCTTAGACATTATGACTCTCCATTGTAGTAATAAATAAAGTAGCTATAAAGCAATTTACTTCTACTTTATTCAACATTTTGTAGAACTCTAGTCAGACTTTTATCCAACACAGTTAAATTACTCTAGCAGTTCCAGCAAGGTGATTCATTACCCTACTGGAGTCCTGCAATTAAGTAGTCGAAGTAACTGCCAACTTCGTTAGCGTCTTCTTCTGACATCATTGAGGTAGCAAAACTCTTCATCGCACGGATACCTTCAGCAACAGCTTCAATCGGAGTGCCGAGAGAACTATACATTTGACGAACACCACTGATGCCAATCTCTTGAATGGGAGTAGAGTCACCAGCAACGATACTGTAAGTAATCAAGCGTAGGTAGTAATCCATATCTCGCAGACAAGTTGCAGTCATTTCTTGTCCGTAAGCATTCCCACCGGGGGAAATAATATCTGGACGTTTTTGAAACAGTTGATTTCCAGATTGTTTAACAATACGCTCTCGGTTTTCCGTTAAAGTCTGAACAAGGCGCAGACGGCTTTCACCACTCTTAATAAAGCTTTTAATTGACCCTAATTCACCAGGGCTAAGATAGCGAGCTTCTATATCTGCACTAAGAATTGACTTGATAATTAGGCTCATTAAAAGACTCCTTAAAAAAAGAAATTACGTTTGGTTTGCTCTATGAGAATTCTAGGGGTGATTTAACTAGTAGACTAAGACAAAGCTACTATATTAAAGGTTGAAATTCTGATAGCTGATTCCTCTCAAATCTGCCTGCTTAAAAATTTTTTTACCTGGCTACATATACCTTAAAACCCTATTAAGCATCCATCTTGGCTGCCTTACAATGTGTAGCGTTTTCGCTGTTCTGTATCTATATCATAGCAGTTATATTCTCTTAAATAATTTATATAAGGGAAATACACCCATTTAGTATGATGAAATACTTAAGTTTGGGCTTTTTATAAATGTTTATATACTAAGTAAGTAGATGTGTGTAAATAAATATAATATTTTCTGTCATTGCAAACGCTTATCTCTATGACATCTTAGGTTTTGTCAGATGCGATTTATTGCGTCTCTACATAAAAAGAACCCAGATATTTTATGACTGCAACTATCGCGGGAAGAGTTATTAGATAGATTTTTTTAGCCAAAAAGATGATAAGGGGCGATCGCCTTTTAGTATGCTAAATATACTGAGAATTGACTTATATGAATGTATGATTTTATAGTCTAATGTCTTGGCTCGCTTTGCAGTGGCGGTAAGTCCTGGTTTTAATCCCTGATAGGGAGTTAATGAAATTGCAATTTTACCCTTAACTTCAAAATCGTGAGGTTCTTTGTTTCAATCCCTGATAGGGAGTTAATGAAATTGCAATTTTAATTGCCTGGTTTGAATCTTCCGCCAATTACAGTTTCAATCCCTGATAGGGAGTTAATGAAATTGCAATGCAGCAGATATAGCTGAGGCGTTCCCTGTGGTTAGTTTCAATCCCTGATAGGGAGTTAATGAAATTGCAATGATTGGTCATTTTTTTTATCCTTTAGAACGAGTAGTTTCAATCCCTGATAGGGAGTTAATGAAATTGCAATCAAGTGGAAGAAAATCGCATTGTCAACGCTTTTAAGTTTCAATCCCTGATAGGGAGTTAATGAAATTGCAATAGCCCAGATTATGGCTACTGTAGCAAGTATGGTAAACGTTTCAATCCCTGATAGGGAGTTAATGAAATTGCAATACTGGTGTAGTAGGTTGAGTAACTACATCAAGTGGCGTGTTTCAATCCCTGATAGGGAGTTAATGAAATTGCAATTTGGCGCAGGGCTTCCGTATACAAGAAATGGCGATCGCCAAGCTTCTGTTTCAATCCCTGATAGGGAGTTAATGAAATTGCAATTTTATAAAACTGCCTAAATGGCACAGAGAAATCTGTCTTAAGTTTCAATCCCTGATAGGGAGTTAATGAAATTGCAATCATTTGCTCGTACAGTTAAGAAAGATACTAAAAAGTTTCAATCCCTGATAGGGAGTTAATGAAATTGCAATCCAAGGGTAAAGTAAAAGCTTTTGCTGGGCGATCGCTGTTTCAATCCCTGATAGGGAGTTAATGAAATTGCAATAACCCAGAAGATTTGCTGCGAGTAATGTTGTTTGAGTTTCAATCCCTGATAGGGAGTTAATGAAATTGCAATAACCACTATTAATAGAGGAGTCAAAATCTGAGCCGGCTGGTTTCAATCCCTGATAGGGAGTTAATGAAATTGCAATCTGAGTTATGACTGATGTTTGTTCACCCCACTGTTTCAATCCCTGATAGGGAGTTAATGAAATTGCAATTGGTTTTCAACGACAGCACGATCGCTAAAACTGCCAGTTTCAATCCCTGATAGGGAGTTAATGAAATTGCAATCTTACAGCGCGGAATTATTAGGTGATGGCGTAGAGTTTCAATCCCTGATAGGGAGTTAATGAAATTGCAATGGCTAAAGGCATCATGTTCTAAATGGTGCGTATTCGTTTCAATCCCTGATAGGGAGTTAATGAAATTGCAATAGCGGCAGGCATTTGGCGAAGAAGTTCACTTGATCTGGTTTCAATCCCTGATAGGGAGTTAATGAAATTGCAATTGTAGAAGTACAAGTCGCAACAACTTCACTAATACCGTTTCAATCCCTGATAGGGAGTTAATGAAATTGCAATTTGACTTCGACACTAAGCACTTATGTCGAAGGTTCTGTTTCAATCCCTGATAGGGAGTTAATGAAATTGCAATTTTATCTTTACAGTATCCTCCACATCATAATGTAAGTTTCAATCCCTGATAGGGAGTTAATGAAATTGCAATTAATAAGCTATATTCAGCACCTCCGATCCCAACATGTTTCAATCCCTGATAGGGAGTTAATGAAATTGCAATGATGGGATTACCAAAGAATTACACAGAGATAGAATCGTTTCAATCCCTGATAGGGAGTTAATGAAATTGCAATTTCCTGTATAGTAATAGCATCCATATAAGTAGCAGAAGTTTCAATCCCTGATAGGGAGTTAATGAAATTGCAATCCAAGGCTTATAAAATACTGCCTCAGTTATTAATTGTTTCAATCCCTGATAGGGAGTTAATGAAATTGCAATGCTACCTTATTGGAACAGGAGCTAGCGGAGCTGTTTCAATCCCTGATAGGGAGTTAATGAAATTGCAATTTCTTGGTGTTGGACACCTAAGCCCTTTTTATTGCGAAAAAGTTTCAATCCCTGATAGGGAGTTAATGAAATTGCAATAGGTACGCAGGAAAAACAACTCGTGACCAATTGTTTCAATCCCTGATAGGGAGTTAATGAAATTGCAATGTGACTAGTGCGCTAGAGGGTATTGGGGCATCATTGCGTTTCAATCCCTGATAGGGAGTTAATGAAATTGCAATAGCAAGAGCATCACTAATACGTTGATTAACTGCTGTTTCAATCCCTGATAGGGAGTTAATGAAATTGCAATCTGATACTAATGAGTGTCCTAGCTACACATTTTTGTTTCAATCCCTGATAGGGAGTTAATGAAATTGCAATAGCGGCGACCTCAAATACTGTCTGTATTTAGTTTTCAAGGTTCGGTTGCGCGAATGGAGTAATCGTAGCATAAAAAATTTTGGTTGACTAGTATACAAATGCCTAAAACCCTTACTACATAAAGTGCGCGGCTATTTTGATCAATAAATTTGTCAAAAGCCTTACGCTACTGCAATTTCAGCCTGCGTTGTCAAAAGCCGATTTTGAACACCTACCCATTCGCGCATTTAGAGACTAGGGAAAAATAGCTAAGTCGGTGTTTGGGTCGAAAAAGTGAATTTTATCTGGGGTAAGCGACAACCAAAGTTGCTCACCTACACTGACTAATCGTTCTGGTGGAATTCGCACTTGCAGAGGATTAATGATGTGGGCGAATTTAGATTGCTCTTCAACTAGTGTTGCAGTAATAAAAGCATCGTTACCCAGGTTTTCTACTAAGTCTACTTGCACTTGTAAGTTTTTAGTAGCAGGTACGGCTAAGTTCAAGTGTTCTGGACGAATACCTAAAATTAGGGTTTGTCCATCATATTTTTGCAACGGATTAGCCCAAATTTCTGGAAGGGTAAGACGGAATTGAGCATGGGTAATTAACAGAGGCGCGTGAAATTCTACGGGAATAAAATTCATTGGTGGTGTACCAATAAATTCGGCGACAAAGCGGTTGTTTGGGTTGTTATAAAGCTCTAATGGAGAAGCGACTTGTTGAATTTGACCTTGATTCATGATGGCGATGCGATCGCCCATTGTCATCGCTTCAGTTTGGTCATGGGTGACGTAAATCGTCGTTGTCCCCAATTGTCGCTGTAATTTGACGATTTGAGCGCGGGTTTCTGCTCTTAACTTCGCATCTAGGTTAGAAAGCGGTTCATCCATTAAAAATACTTGAGGATTGCGTGCGATCGCTCTTCCTAATGCTACCCGTTGTCTTTGTCCCCCAGATAGCTGCTTTGGTAAGCGATGTAGCAACATTTCAATTTGCAATAACTCAGCCACACCCCGCACCTGTTGATCTACTTCTCGCTCTTTCTCCGATATATAACGTAATCCTTTGGGTAGCTTTTTTGTCGTCCCCACCAAGAGATTTTCTGCCCAATTTGGAAGTTGGGAGTGGTGATTTTCCCCATTTCCTAATTCCCGGCGACGTAACCCAAAGGCGATGTTGTCATACACGGTCATATGGGGATACAAAGCGTAATTTTGAAACACCATTGCAATGTCCCGTTCCTTGGGGGGTAAGTCATTCACCAAGCGATCGCCTACCCAAATATTACCGCCTGTCATTTCTTCTAAGCCAGCAATTAACCGCAATAGGGTACTTTTCCCGCAACCAGAAGGCCCCACCAATACCATAAATTCCCCATCAGGAATGGTGAGGTTAATCCGACGCAATACATTAATACTTCCTGCTTGTTCTGGTGGTATATCGTTTTTTTTGCCAGATTCGCTTGGTAATACCACACTTTCCCCTCGGCGGGGAGGAAAACTTTTATAAACGTTTTCTATAAAAACTTGTGCCACGGGTTTTAGTGATTGGTCAATAGTCATTAGTTATTAGTCAAGAGTTAGCATAGCAGTAAGCTAATTATGAATTACAAAAAACCGCCTGCATCCCAAGTCCCCAGAAGTTCTTCACTCCGTGACGCTAACGCGTAGCTTGCTTCTCCGGAGGAGTATAATTTTGAATTTTGAATTTGGAGGAAAGCAACATGACTAACCATGACATTGTAGACCTACAAACTACAGATTGTTGCATTGTTGGTGGTGGGCCTGCTGGAGCAGTTTTGGCATTGTTGTTGGCGCGTCAAGGAATTTCTGTGATGCTGTTGGAAGCACACAAAGATTTTGACCGAGATTTTCGCGGTGATACAATTCACCCCTCGGTAATGGAAATTATGGAGGAATTGGGGTTAAGCGATCGCTTGCTGCAATTGCCCCATGCTAAGATGCGCCAAATTAGAGTAAAAACCCCTGAAAATACCATTACACTGGCTGATTTTAGTCACCTGAAAACCCGCTATCCCTACATTACAATGTTGCCCCAGGTGAAATTTTTAGAATTTATCACCGAGGAAGCACAACAATATCCGAATTTTCAATTAGTCATGGGGGCAAATGTCCAAGAAGTAATTGTAGAGGACAGTGTAATTCAAGGTGTACGTTATCGGGGCGGCGGTGGTTGGCACGAAGTCCGCGCTATGCTGACAGTTGGTGCAGATGGTCGTCATTCCAAGTTACGACAGTTAGGCAATTTTGCCACGATTGAAACTTCACCACCAATGGATGTACTTTGGTTTCGCTTACCGCGTCAACCAGAAGACGGTGAGGGAGGAATGGGACGCTTTGCTTCCGGTCATATTGTAGCGATGCTTGACCGTGGTGATGAATGGCAAATAGCCTATGTTATTCCCAAGGGAGGCTATCAGAAGTTACGTGCTGAGGGTTTAGAGACATTAAAAACATCTGTTGTGGAAGTTGTCCCAGAATTAGCTAACCGAATTAATAATTTACACGACTGGTCACAAGTAGCGTTTCTTTCTGTGGAGTCTAGCCGTGTGCAACGCTGGTATCTTCCAGGATTGTTACTCATTGGTGATGCAGCTCATGTCATGTCACCAGTTGGGGGTGTGGGAATTAACTACGCCATTCAGGATGCTGTGGTGGCTGCAAATGTGTTAACTAAACCTCTGCAAAATCACCATGTAGAATTGAAAGACTTGGCAAAAGTGCAGCATCGGCGCGAATTACCCACACGCATTATTCAAGCATTTCAGACTTTGATCCAAAAACGAGTTTTTGCCCCCATCCTTTCATCTAATCGCTCCTTCCAACCCCCAGCCTGGTTACGCTTGCCGATTCTGCGCGATTTACCCGCCAGATTAATTGCTTTAGGGGTGTTTCCGGTTCATGTGAAACAGTTGTGAGTAGAAGCGTTTAGCCTGTGCTGAATCAAACTTCATTTTACGTCCTAATTTTTGAGCTATTGTTGATCTGCCTAATTTGATCTAATGCTGCTTGAGATTTAGCTGTGTCGCCTTGTTGCTGAAAAAGTTTAGCTGCTTTTTGTAAATCAGCGATCGCTTTTTTGACATCTCCTATTTTAGAGTAAGCAAGACCACGATTGTTATAGGAATCTGCATTATTAGGATTAATTTGTAAGGCTTGATTAAAATCTGCGATCGCTGCTTTTAAATCTCCTGTTTGTGCATACTTCACACCCCGATTATTGTAAGCATCTACATACTTAGGGTTAATTCGCAAGGCTTGGTTAAAATCTTCTATAGAGCCTTTTAAGTCTCCTGCTTTGTCGCGTGCTACGCCTCGGCTGTAGTAAGCATCATCATCATTAGGATTAATCTGTAAGGCTTGATTAAAATCCGCGATCGCTGCCTTTAAATCTCCTGATAACATGAGAGCTTTCCCGCGATTTTTATAAGCATCCGCATATTGAGGATTAATTTGTAAGGCTTGATTAAAATCTGCGATCGCTGCTTTTAAATCTCCTGATAATCCGCGAGCTATACCTCTATTTCTATACGCCTCAGCATATTGAGGATTAATTTGTAAGGCTTGGTTAAAATCTGCGATCGCTTCTGTTATTTTTCCTGCTGATGCACGCTCAATACCTCTTTGATTATAGAATTTCTCATCTTTATTGCTAACTTCTGATAGTCGTAATTCTGGCTTTTTTCCTAACTCTGGAGAATTTGACACATTTGCAGCATTTACCGACAAACCGTATATTGCTACTGCCAATCCTGTCGCTGCGATCGTCCAACTCAATCCTTTCATAAGCTTGTATCTCGTCAATTCTTAGTGGCAATGCTACCAATAGCAAGTCACATTATTTTGATGATAAAAATACACTTAAGCTAATTATCTGGTTTTTAGGTTAATAAAAGATTATTAATAGTTAAAAACTTAGCCATTATATTTTCCATACCACAAAGTTCTGAAATTTATTCATTCCACCAGACAAGATTGGCGTTAGAATTCAATTAAAATATAATACCTAAAGTAAAACTTTTATGTCCTAAAACTATTTCTCTATTACATATTACTATCTTCAAAAACTAGGTGCGATAGAGTGTTAGGATTATATATTGAAGTGATATGATGAGGTTTTCTATCGTTATTTAATAAAGAGAAAATATTTATTTATGAAAGAATAATTAAAATATTTTTATTACACACAGTAATTCTGAAACTTACACTCTTTTTGCCAAATCACATAGTTTTCCAATGCTAGAAATCAGCCCAAATCAAAAAGATACCCAATCTTTATATAATTTTGTCAACCTGAACAGTAAAACATCTCTCTTTTATGAGAAACTGACCTACCCCAATTTTCGTCCACGTCTCAGAAATATAGATACTGATCAATCTATAGTTGCAATAGGAGTAAATCAGGGTTCACAACCAGTTGGGCTGATTTTAGCTGAAACTTCTCATCATCAAAGAATTGGGGAAATTCTGTCATTATTTGTAATCCCAGAACATCGGGGATATGGACTAGGTAAAACTTTGCTCACTTACATAGAAGAAGAATTAGCTGAACATGGTTGTTCACAAGCTAATTTAGTTTATGTACCTAACTCTACAACTCCCTATTTAGAAAAAATCCTCAAGCAATGTCATTGGTCTACCCCTCAGTTACGGATGTTAGTTTGTTCTGCACCAATAATTAACATGAAGGATGCTTCTTGGTTAAAACTAGCTGATGCTTTACTTTCTGGATATAGCATATTTCCTTGGATGGAATTAACTACACAAGAAAAAGAATCAATTCAAACACAACAAGCAAATTCTAGATGGTATCCCGATATTCTCTCTCCCTGGACAGAACCAGAGATAATTGAACCGCTTAACAGCTTGGGGTTACGCTTTCAAAACCAAGTAGTAGGTTGGATGATTACACATCGAGTTGCTGTAGATACAATCAGATATACCAAACTTTTTGTCAGAGAAGATTTGCAACGCCTAGGTCGTGCTATACCCTTGTTAGCAAAAGCAATTCAGCTTCAATTAGTAACAGTAGCAGATACGAAAGCAGTGTTTACTATAGTTGCTGATAACACGCCTATGGTTAAATTTATGCACAAAAGAATATTTCCCCATCAGTTATCTATACGCCAATCTTGGGGAACTACAAAAGTATTTAATATAGCTAAATATAGCCAGTAAATTCAATTCGGAATCAAAAATATTTAATACCATTTTTTTGTGAAGCTGCATCTTATTCTGACCCCTCCTAACATCTGACTTTGCACATCATGTGGAAAAGCTAATGCGAAACCTAACCCCCCAACCCCCTTCCCTACTAGGGAAAGGGGAGAGATCAAAGCCTCTCTCCTTGCAGGGGAGAGGTTTGGAGAGGGGTTTTCCAGATACCGTGAAAAGTCAAATCCCAACATCCTCTGAATAAGGGCTACAGTATACACACACGACTTTTTAAACAACCTCTTAGTAAAGGGAAGTTTCAATATGTTTCGGATAAGATAATTTGCCAAAATAATAACGTCTCTACTCACCCATAACGTTAACCGAACTGTATTGGGGGAGGTTCTTTCTATGCTTATTCATATAAAAAAATTTAACCTTCTTTCTCAAGAAAAAGAAGGTTAAATTTTTTTCTAAAGCTGACTATCTTGAGTTAACTTCAATTACTTAAAATTTAAAAGTAACTTTAGCCTCAACATATGCACCTTTGTCTTCGCTATAACCACCTGAAACAGAAACTTCACCTTTTCCGCCCATGATTATTTCTAGTTCGAGGTCTGACAACTCTGCATATTCTAATTCAACTGGTTGCAAATCGGAAATTGTGATGTTAGCCATGATGGTTTTCCCCTTAAATGTATGTAGTAGTCAGAAGGAAATCAACTCTGTACAAATAATCTTCTGTTTGACTAATAAATTCAAGAGTTTATTTATTAGATATAGTGCCAAAATAGATGCAGTTATGAATTTATTGATAATTGTCTACTAACTTTTTTACCCAAATGCGTGAGGGTATTGAGTAAGAATACATCAATCAATGGTACAATTATACTACTCATGCAAGATCAATGCTCGTTTTAGTCAGGCGAAGGTGTCCAGTAGTGTTATGACTGCTGTGCAACGCCATCGCTTGGCTTTTATGCTAGGAATAAAGAACGATCGACAGTTTATAAATGAATTCATAATTACGAATTACGAATTACGAATTATTAAGTCAGGAGGATGGAATGAACAGCTGTGTGTTGATGGCGGAAATTATTCAAGAACCGCAATTACGCTATACATCAGATAACTTAGCAATCACAGAAATGCTGGTGCAGTTTCCCAATTCCCAGCGTTCAGAAGATGCGCCGGCGACTTTAAAAGTTGTAGGGTGGGGGAATTTAGCTACAGAAATTCAGCAAAACTATCACCAAGGCGATCGCGTGATCATAGCCGGACGTTTAGGGATGCACACGGTTGAGCGTCAAGAGGGTTTTAAAGAAAAACGTGCTGAGTTGACTGTACAACAAATTCAACCTTTAAGCGGTGATTTCACATCATCGCCAGCACCAGAGAGAACTCCATCGGCGACAGAAACACCACCACAACCACAACCAGCACCAAGTAACGTTCCTAGTTACGAGTCGCCACGTCCAACGGCTACCCCAGTTGCAAGTACCGTGAATGCTACTCCCCAGGTGAACACCTACGAACCTGTCACTCAACCTAGCAGCTATCAGCCTGTGGCCGAACCAGATCCAGATGATATTCCGTTTTAGGTATAAGGGATTGGGGACTGGTGAAAAGTTAAGTTGAATTGTCATAGAGCATTCGCGTCAGCGTCTTGTCTACAACACGCTGCGTGAATGCGCAGCGTCCCGCAGGGAAGCTAGAGAAGCGATCGCATGGACTCGTTTTTAGTTAGATTTTGGCAAATTATCTGATCCGAACCGTATTGGGAACATTTCGTGAACGTCGTTCCTCTGGTGTGATGCAGTTGGTCATACCATCTCAATGACCTGTAATTAAAAGTATCATCCTACCGATACATAAAATGCACAAGTTATAAATTGTTCAGAATGTACCCCGAAATGCAGCATAGGCAAGGGTAATGATAATTGGTAGGATGATAGAAAGAGTAATGATCAGTCCTGTCTTACCAAAACGAATTTCTTGCCCATCTGCTTTTAACAGAGCAATTACACCTGCGGTTGCCATAAAAACCCAAATGCTTCCAAAGATGATAAAGATAGTGAATGCTGAGTCATTCATAGTATTTTCTTAACTATGATTTCATCCCTTCATTCTAAGTCTAAGTTGCGACTTTACCTATACTATTGCTCCCAAAATTGATATTCAACTGCGATCAGATGATTTATCCTGCTTAACTTTTTTAATTAATTCCATGTAGATATTAATCTCATTCACTTCTACATCATGTTCAAGTCTAGTTACCTTCCATTTCTCCTTTCTTAAGTAAACTTCTTCTCCTATCCTGGGAAGAAATTGTAAATCATAGAACTTTTTGATAAAATCTTTTTGGTTTTCTTCCCATAAGATTATTTTGGCTGATTCTTGGCTCATTATTTATCCTTCTTTGTTAGTAAATGAAAGTCAGTAGATTGAGTTTATCTTACTAATTCAAATCAATAGCGTAGTTAAAGCCACATTATTTCCTAATGCTCATTAACCCTGTATTTTACACAATCTTAATCAGGTAATAATACCCAAGTTTTTATACTAACAATTGCTTTTGGTTACAGCTGAGTTTACTCATAAAAAAAGGCTAACTACCAAAATATAGTAGCAGCCGTGTGTAGAGTATTTCTCTAGAGAATGTTCAAGATGGCTGAGTACCTTTATAGCTGGCAACAGCATCTCTGAGATTACCTTGGTGTGTTGATAACAGCCGATCGCCATCTTCTTTGCTTAAACCAGTCCAGTGCATTAATAATGCCAGCTTGACCCACTTGCCGCTATGTTCTAACAAATAACCAGCCGCTTCCCGACTTAAACCTGTGAGGTCTTGTAAGATGCGTAAAGCGCGATCGCGTAATTTTTGATTTGTGACCGCTACATCTACCATGCGATTGCCGTAAACTTTGCCTAGTTTGACCATCACCCCAGTAGACAGAATATTTAAAGTTAGCTTGGTGACTGTACCAGCCTTGAGACGGGTAGAACCTGCCAACACCTCTGGCCCGGTTAATAACCGAATATCAATATCAGCCTCAAAACCGACCTGTTCTGCTGGTACACAGGCCATAAAAATTGTTAAAGCACCCCTTTGACGGGCAGCATTTAGCGCACCGTGGACAAAAGGAGTCGTCCCACCGGCAGTAATTCCCACCACTACATCTAAGAGAGTAATATGGCGTTGAGCGATCGCCGCATCACCATCTTCAGCCCGGTCTTCTAAATCCTCAGAACTACGTACCAACGCCCCAGCACCACCAGCAATAATCCCCTGTACCAACTCTGGGGGTGTACAAAAAGTTGGGGGACACTCAGCCGCATCTAACACCCCCAACCGACCACTTGTCCCCGCACCCACATAAAACAAGCGTCCACCCTGGCGCAACCGTGCGGCTGTCTCCTCAATGGCCTTAGCTATTTCCACCTTAGCCGCCGCCACCGCCGCCACTGCCTTATGGTCTTCACTATTAAATAACTCCACCAACTCTAAACCACTAAGTTGGTCTAAGTTCAGACTCAAAGGATTGACTTGTTCAGTCAATAAATGCCCGCGTTCCTGCAAATTTGTCATTTATGCTAGCCTGTATCTCTACTTCCGAATTATGTACCAATTGCTATTAACTGAAACTCAGTGCTGAATGATGGTAGCCTCACGGGTTTTTAAAGCGTCCTGAATCACAAGTTAGTTTATCCTTACTTACTAATGATTTACTTGCTACAAAACGCTTATTCGCTGTCTTCATAACTCAGCACTCCCCACTCCCCACTCCTAACTCCCCACTCCTAACTCCTAACTCAGCACTCAGCACTCAGCACTCCTAACTCAGCACTAAACTACAACAATCCTTCTAACTTGCGACGAATTTTTTCTAGTTCAGTCGGAGAAAATTCTGTTTCTTCTGCGGGTGGTACATCGTCAAAATCTAAGCTATCGTCGCCAGTCTGATCATATTGCCCATCAGGTTGCCAGTCGGTTTCTTCCAGGTTGATTTCTGGAGGAATGAAGTGACTCGGATCAGAGCTGTTTTCTGGGATAATTTCCCATTCATAGTCAGCATTTTCGCAAAACTCCTTAATTTCCTCTGCGTCCATTGCTTCGACAGTAGGCGTATGGAAATCTTGCGCTTCTAACATAAGGGCAAAGCGAAGAGCATCGTCTTGGGACTCAAACATGAAAATTTTATTGCGATCGCCCACACGCACAGTATGAATCCCCTCATTTTCCGTGTGAGCATTAAAAATCAACACAAAAACCCGCATTGGCGTAATCATCTTTCTTTATATTTTGATGTCTATCTATTCATTAAAGTTCTAGACCGTGTACCTGTGAAAGTCACAGCATTATTTCTCACTTTAATCCAAATTTTTCCCAAGTGTAGGGACATAAGGGTGTAAGAGTATAGGGGTGTAGGGGAGCAAATAAGCAAAACTAGTGAATAATCGATAATGATTACGAGTTCATCCTCATGTCAAAACCTGAGATTGGTTTGTATCTTGGTATAGTAATATGCCCATAGTGCTAGTAGTGTGCTTACCACATCCAGCAAAAAAGAAGTGAAACCAGATGAGTAAATCTTCCGATCAAGATCATCAATCCCGTAATACTGACCGCAAGCCTTTATGGTTACTGGTTCTAAAGCGTGGTGGTATAGCCCTAGGGAGTATTTTACTGCTGGGTTTAATCGGCGGTGCTTGGCGATTGTGGATTTTTGTCCAAAAAGAATTAACGCCGTTAGCAGAAAAAAGTCTCACCAGTACACTCAACCGTCCGGTAAAATTGGGCAAAGTCACACAATTCTCACTCACAGGAGTTAGTTTTGGTGCTTCTGCCATCCCCGCTACACCTACAGATCCGGATAAGGTGGAAGTCGATGCTGTGGAAGTAGCTTTTAACCCCTTGCTGTTAATTTTTAATCGCCAGCTAAAACTAGATGTTACCTTAGTGAACCCGGATGCTTACATTGAACAGGATAGCGAAGGACTGTGGATTACTACGACCCTTGCACCACCGGGAGCAGCAGGAGCGATTAAAACTGATTTAAATACACTACGCTTCCGTAATGGCAATTTGGTACTTTTACCGCAGAAGAAAGAGCTTGAGGGGGTAGGGGAAGGAGACAAGATAGACAAGGTAGATAATCCTTCGTCTCTTATAGCTTTTTCTCAAGTGTTGGGATCGGCTCAATTATTAGAAAACAATCAACTGGTGAAATTTGTAGTCCAAGGTCAGGCGGCTACTGGGGGTAAAATTTCTATTGCGGGGGATGTGCGTCCTAAGACGTTAGCCGCGAATCTGCAACTTCAAGCCGAAAAAATACCAGCTACCAATGTTACTAGTCTTGTAAAATTACCACTGGATTTACAAACAGGTCGAGTCAATGGTGATTTGCGAATCCAACTAGCACCAGAGCAGAAGCCTTTATTGTATGGTAGTGCTGACTTAGAAGGGGTAACGCTGCAAATTCCCCGAACACCACAACCATTCATTAATAGCCAAGGTAGTATCTATTTCCAGGGAACGGAAATTAAACTAGAGAATATGACCGCCAACTATGGCAAGATTCCTCTAATCGCCGCAGGAATTATCGACAGTAATAAAGGCTATAAGTTGGCTGGACGGATCAATGGGGTAAGTGTCGCTAATGCTCAAGAAACGTTAAATTTAAAATTGCCTGTACCTGTAGCTGGACAATTACAAGCGAAATTACAGATGGTAGGGGATATTACCAACCCTATTCTTTCAGGTACTGTCACCACTGTTAAAACTGCCCGCATTGATAAAATTAATTTTAAGCGCGTTAGTAGTAAGTTTGAATTTAATGCTAAGGATGCCTTAGTTAAGCTGGAAGATATTCAAGGCGAAACTACGGTAGGGGGTGAAATTAACGGTGGCGGTATCATCCAACTTGGAGAAAATCCCCAATTAAATTTAAATTTTGTAGCCAAGCAAGTTCCGGGAGATGCGATCGCTAAACTCTATAATCCTGATCTTGCTTTTAAAATTGGTACTGTGTCCGCTACAGGTAGTGTCACTGGTACACCTACCAATGCCCAAACATTTGTCAAATTTGCTGCCCCTGGGGCAATTTATCCTACCACTGGTGAAGTGATCGTGGGTGCAAATCGTAACTATAACTTCCGCAATGTGGTGGCGCGGGTAGCTGGTGGAACAGTACGAGGTAATGGTACTTTCGCCAATCAACGTTGGCAAGCGGTGGCTCAAGCTGCTGGTGTGAGCTTACAACCCTTTGTTGACCAAAATCAACTGCAAAATGTCTCTTTGGCAGGGGTAGAATTAAACGGTCGTTTTATTCTGGCTGGGACGGCTGAACCTTTCCAAATTGCTAGTATTCGTGCCGATGGGGCGGGAGTGCAAATTGGTGGTGGTAGAATTGCGATCGCGAATATCCAATTACAAGACCAAAATTTCGCCGCCCGTTTAGTGGCTAACAATGTCCGCCTGGGACGCATCCTCAAAAATTCTCCGCCAGCTTTAGCTAATCCCTTAGACGGCACATTCCAAATCGCCGGCAACAGAGAAAATTTTAGTCTCAAAACTCTTCAGGGTAATGGGGAAGCAAGGCTGCGGGTTAACGGCGGGACAATTACAGCAGCGAATATTCAACTCGCTAACGGTCGTTATCAAACCCAAGTCCAAGCTAATAACGTCCCTGTACAACGCTTGGCGGCTGTCCCCATTCAAGGTAATTTAACTGGTCAATTAGATGTTGCTGGGTCAGTCGAATCTTTCAGCCCCCAAACCATCCAAGCCAGTGGACAAGGAAGAATCAATGTCGGCAATGGCACAATTACCGCCGCGAATATTCAACTCGCTAACGGTCGCTATCAAACCCAACTCCAAGCCAATAATGTCCCCCTACAACGCTTGGCAAAAGTACCCCTACAAGGCGATTTAACTGGGCAATTAAATGTTGCTGGGGCAGTGGATGCCTTCAGCCCCAAAACCATCCAAGCCAATGGACAAGCCAGAATTAATGTCGGCAATGGCACAATTACAGCATCAAATATTCAACTAGCTAACGGTCGTTATCAGGCACAAGTCCAAGCGAATAATGTCCCTGTGCAACGCTTGGCAACTGTCCCGCCACAATTTCAAGGTAACTTAACTGGTCAATTGAGTGTAGGTGGGGGAGTCGATTCCTTTAGTCCCCAAAGCATCCAAGCTAGGGGTGAAGCACAACTAAATGTAGCAGGGGGTAATGTTGTATTCTCCAACATTCAACTAGCTAACGGTCGCTATCAAACAGCAGTTGCGGCGGCTGGTGTGCAGTTAAATCGGTTTAATCAACAACTGCGGGGACAATTTGGCGGACAGTTGCAATTAGCTGGTAATTTGGGTTCAGCGAGATTAGCTGATGTGCAGGCATCTGGTCAAGTACAATTATCCCAAGGCGTACCGGGAATTGAACGCCCCCTTACAGCCGCCTTGGCTTGGAATGGGGAAAGGTTGACAATTCAGCAAGCAAATGCTCCCGGTTTAAATATTAGTGGCGATATAGCAGCCAATGCCACCAGTCCAGGTATCCCGGAAATTACAGCCTTAAATCTCAACGTCCAAGCCCAAGATTTTGATCTGCAACAGTTACCTGTGACTCTACCCAATCAGGTAGCGGTGACAGGAAAGGTTGATTTTAACGGTCGCGTGACTGGGAAGTTACCATTGCCCAATGTAGCAGGGCAAATTGGCTTAAAAGATTTTGTCGTGCAGGGTATCGCCTTTGACCCACTGTTAACTGGGAATGTGCAGTCAGGGCAAGGACAGGGTTTAAATTTAGACTTGCGAGGAAATAGAGATCGCATTGCTTTAAATCTCAATGCCAATAATCGCCCCGAATCCTTCCTTGTACAATGGCAACAAGCGATCGCCCAAGGTCAAGTTAAGGGGGATAATTGGTCAGTGAAAGTTGCCAGCTTCCCCTTACAAATTTTGAATGTGTCACCGCCGCCAAGTCTCCGTTTGGGTGGGGGGAACGTCGCGGGATTATTAACGGGCGACGTACAATTTAATCAAAGCACATTTGCAACTACAGCTAATTTAGCGATCGCGAATCCCGAAATCGGCCGGATTAAAGGCGATCGCATCACTACTCAGTTCCGTTACAGTGATGATACAGTCAGCATTACTAGCAGTGAATTTATCAAAGGTGACAGTCGCTACGCCCTAGCTGGTAATTTTGCTAAAACCCCCAAAGGGCCAAGAGTGCAAGGTAAACTCAACGTCAGTCAAGGAAATATCCAAGACGTACTTACAGTAGCCCAAATTTTTGAATTCCAAGATTTCCAAAACAATGGTTCAGCAGCTAACTATGGCAAAGCCGAGGACTTAAATACCTACGCCCAAGGTTTACCGAATCGCCCGTTACTTGACCAGATCAAACGCTTTTATGAAATTGATGCTTTAAGAACTGGACAAGAAGAACAGCGTAATGCTTCGCCGATACCTGAGTTGGCAGACTTACAAGGAACTTTTAACGGAGAAGTTGCCCTAGATACTGACACCCCCAAAGGCTTATCAGTACAGTTTAATTTAAACGGACAGAACTTTACTTGGGGTAAAGAAACAGAAGAAAACCGTTTCTATCGTGCTGACCAAATCATTGCTCAAGGTAGTTTTGAAAATGGCGTTTTGCAAGTGCGACCTTTACGCATTGAATCAGAAAATAGTCTGGTAGCTTTTGCAGGAAACATTGGCGGTGCAGACCAATCTGGTCAATTACGAGTCAGTAACTTCCCATTACAGGTATTGAATAACTTTGTTAACCTACCCGTAGGCATTACAGGTAATCTTAGCGGTACAGCAGCCTTGGCAGGTAGTGTTGCCAACCCTCAAGCCAGAGGAGAATGGCAAATTACCGAAGGTACACTCAACCAGAAAGCAATAGAATCAGCCAACGCCAGTTTTAGCTATGCTAATGGACGCTTGAACTTTGGTAGTACCGTGTCTGTGGCTGGGCCACAACCCGTCAATATTAATGGCAGTATTCCTTATCAGTTGCCATTTGCGACTGTAGCACCAGACAATGACCAAATCAGCTTAGATGTGAAAGTTCAAAATGAGGGATTAGGAATATTAAACCTGTTAACCAACCAAATCGCCTTTGAAAAAGGTCAGGGGGAAATAGACTTAACAGTACGAGGAACTAGACAAAAGCCCATATTAAATGGCATTGCTACTATTCAAGATGCCACCGTTTCGGCTCAGGCTTTACCACAAAAGTTGAGAGGTGTTACAGGTAGAGTGCAGTTTGATTTTGACCGCATCCTCGTAGAAAGTCTGCAAGGCAGATTTAGCCGTGGTAAAGTAGAAGCCTCTGGGGAGATTCCGATTTTCAACAACGAACTGCCGATTAACAATCCCCTGAATGTTAACCTTGATCAGTTAGCCATGAACCTGAAAGGACTCTATCAAGGAGGGGCGAGTGGCAACTTACAGATTACTGGTTCAGCTTTAACCCCAGCTATCGGCGGTAAGATCAGTTTATATGATGGTCAGGTATTGTTAGCAGAGTCTACCGACACCGAGCAGAATAATAGTAATACTGGCATATCACTTACAAAACTGAACAAGCAAGATAAACAGGAAGTTAATGGAGCGGCTGCAACCGCACGGTTTAATGATTTAGAACTAGAATTAGGCAAAAACCTCCAGATTACCCGTCAACCAATTTTAAACTTCCGCGCCACAGGCAACCTTACAGTTAACGGTACTTTTGCCGACCCTATCCCTGTTGGTACAATCCAGTTAAAAGACGGTGGGGTAAACTTATTCACCACCCAGTTTAAACTAGCTAGCGGTTATAAACACACCGCCACCTTTAGAGCCAACCAACCCCGCGACCCCGATTTAGATGTACAGCTATTTGCGAAAGTCCTAGATGTACTCCAAAACAGCGACTTTAGTGGGGATAGGCTGAATCCTACCGGTTTAGCTGCATTGGAGTCTGTACGAGTGGAAGCCAATGTCAAAGGCCCCGCCAGCCGACTCAACGAAACCCTAGAATTAAAAAGCAGTCCATCCCGCAGTGAAAACGAAATTGTGGCTTTATTAGGTGGTGGATTCGTGAATCCCCAAGGAGGTGACAGTACCCTCGGTATCATCAACATCGCTGGTTCAGCAGTATTTAATAACTTTCAGTCAGCCTTCAGCCAAATCGGTGGGGCTTTTGGTTTAAGTGAACTGCGGATATTCCCCACCGTAATTTCTGATAACCCAGAAGCAGGTAAAAGTAGTTCATCTATCGAATTAGCAGCCGAAGCCGGCATTGATATTTCCACTAAGTTGTCTATTTCTAGCATCAAGATTTTGACGGCTAATGACCCCTTCCAATGGGGGATTAACTACCGCATTAACGATCAAATCCGGGTGCGTGCTTCCACTAATCTAGAAGATGATAGTCGCGCTGTAGTTGAGTATCAAACCCGGTTTTAATCTGGGATTCTTCTTTGTGTTCTCCGTGCCTCTGTGGTTAAAAATGTATCTAACCACAGAAGCAAGAATTAAAAATGATTATAAACCACAGAAAAATATAGCCCATTTTCTTGCCAAGTTCCATTCTGGGAGTCAACAGATACCAGAGGAATGCCCCAATCAAGACGCGCCCTCAAGCGATCGCCCTGTGACCACCTTAAGCCCAAACCCACCGAAGCTAAAGCATTAGGGTCAGGATTAGTACGAGAATTATTCCAAGCCACTCCAAAATCTGCAAAAGGTACAACCTGCAACACACCTCTAGATTGGGATAGACGCAAAATCGGTATTTGCACTTCTGCCGCAGCAAAAGCACCATTATCTGCCAGGAGAAAATCTTGGCGATAGCCCCGCACACTATCTAGTCCACCTATACCAAACTGTTCTATAGGTAACAGTGTTCGCGATGCTAATTGCGTATTAGCACGCACAATTAATAAACTATCTGGTGCTAATAGCCGCGCCCATTGTGCTTGTCCCTGCCAAGAAAAAAACCGACTATCGGGAGCATCGTTATTAACAGTGGCATCAAACGCACCTATACCGAGATTAAATTGCGATCGCAAAGCAATCACTTGGCGGCTATTGCGAGTCGTCCATTCTTGGAAAAAACGTAACGCAGATATGCGCGTGCGTCCCTCGTCATCAGCACCCAAGGAAGGAAAGGGTAGTCTTGCACCTTCTATATAAGTGGCTTCGCTTTCGCGCCGCGAAGCCGTCAATCCCAAGGCAAATTCTTGGGTGGGAGTTTGCATTAAGGGTTGGCGGAGTGTCAACTCATAGTAGCGAGAAGAGGATTCAATATCGAGAATATTAAAAGGTTCTTCAATTACATTGCTGGCTGAAGTCCCAAAACTCAAACTGAGTGTGCCGTTGCGGGGATTTATAGGTAATGTATAGCTAGTATCAAAGGTATTACTGCCATCGGTATTAGTATAGGCTAAACTCAAACCATCCCCTAAACCCAGTAAGTTAGCTTCATTGACTTGGATACGGCGACGAAAACTACCCACACTAGGCGAGCGGCCATTATCTAGGGCTAATTGAGTATTAAAGGTTCTAGCTTCCTTGACTTTAATTTGTAGTAAACTTGTCCCCGGAGTCGCCCCAGCTGACAAATCCGCCGACAAGTTGGCAATTAAGGGATTGAGTTGCAGCAGTTGCAATGCTTCTAATAACTTTTCTCGATTTAAAGGGGGAGAGGTGGCGATCGCTAAACGGCTACGCACATAATTAGGATTGAGTCGTTGTGTCCCACTAATCTGAATGTCTTCTAATCTCCCTTCCACCACCTGAATTGTAATCACACCAGATTTAATTGTTTGGGGTGGAATGTAAGCACCAGAAGTAATGTAACCCTTACTGACGTACAGTTCGGTAATTTTCGAGCGAGCCTGAAACAGTTCTGCCAAAGTGATTGTCCTGTTGGTAAACTCAGCAGTCACCTTGGCTAATTCTTCTGGGCTGAATACAGTGCTGCCTAAAACTTCAAACCTTTCTACAGTTATTGTTTGCGGAATATTCTCTGGTAATGGTTGCTGAGGTTGGGTATCTGGGATAGTCGGCTGGAGTAATTCAGCTGGTGGTGGTAAAGGCTGTAGTGGTTGGGGGGATGGCAAACTGGGAGATGTAGGTGGTTGGACATCCTGTGGTGGCGGGAATTGCTGCGACAAAATTTGTTCCTCCCCAACCTGAAGGGTATATACTTTTGTCGTGACGGCAGTTTTTTCAACAGCTTGAGCTTTCATCTCTGGCAAATCTGTGCTACTGAGTAGTACGAATATACTTAGAGTTAACCCAGATACCGTCAACTTTTGAGGGCATTGATACATCATGCTAGTAGAGTTTTTTGCCAACAACTTAGATGCTTGTACTGCCAAGGCTTCAAATGTGTATCTTACTTGACTTTTGGTGTCTAAGTGAAGTAACCAGCAAAACTTCATTGAAAGCGACGGCAAACTCCATCCCATTGTGGGTGGAGAGGGATATTCGCCCCGTGGCTTAGGGCATAGGGAAGTTCTTCCCCATGCCCAAATGGATTGGTAATTGGTAATTGCTAATTCGCTCGATTACCATTACCAATTACCAACCGTCCCAGAGATGATTAGACTAATACCATTTCTGGCTGAGTTGGAGACAAATTCCCAAAGAAGTCATAATGATCCAGTGCTTCCAAAATGCCCCAGGCATAA
Organism: Anabaena sp. UHCC 0399; assembly: GCF_034931465.1. Taxonomy (NCBI): domain Bacteria; kingdom Bacillati; phylum Cyanobacteriota; class Cyanophyceae; order Nostocales; family Nostocaceae; genus Anabaena; species Anabaena sp. UHCC 0399. The sequence continues at coordinate 97,062 of NZ_JAYGGZ010000007.1, forward strand.
TGTCCTTGAGCAAAGTAAATCTGGGCATAGCCCCGTAATTTTTGGATTTCTTTGCTGTAATTACCCACCACAACCGCTAGAGTATTACCCGCTAGCATTGTTTCATCATTGCCTGATGCCCCTGCAACTAAGAACCGTTTCACAGGTAAGCCCCATTTTAAGGCTATATAACGTAGGGCATCTCCTTTAGAAGCGCGGATGGGCAGCAAGTCAAGATACATATTATGGCTATAAACGCCTTTAACGGGGAGTTGCTGACGACGCAAATGGCGAATAATTTCTCGGTAGCTGGGCGAGATACTGGGATCAACAAAGTAGCTGATTTTAAACCTGGTTTGAGCCTCTGTTGACTGCAATTCTAATCCAGGGATGTTTTTCATAGCTTCCCGAATTGACTCTGGCTGCCAATTGTAACTAATGTGTTTTTGCCAACTGGTATCTGTGACAATCTGCGGGCCATAGTAGATTTCGCTACCAGTGGAAGTGATCAGTAAATCTGGCATGGGAAACCGCCATTCTTCCAGCATATTTAAGGTACTTTGAAGAGTGCGACCAGTGGCAATGCAGACACCAGTTGTTTGTCCTTCATTGCGGATGCGCCCAATCAACTTTTCTAAGGCTTCTTGATCACCTAGGAGTGTATTATCAATTTCTGTCACCAGAAAGCGATCGGCTGTTGGTAAGCGGTTGGTATCAGGTATATTCCAGCCTGGGTGTTCAGTGGCTGGAAATGCTACAAGGGGACTGAGTAAAGATTGTACTTTTTGTTGGGGGAATAGGCGCACTTTTTCTAGATATTGCTCAACGTGACTCTGCCAAGAGAAATGTTTACGGACATTAACTAAACCATTATTAGACCAGCGTTGCCATTGTTCGGCATCTGTCAAACTTCTTTGCAGTGCATTCTGGATGTCTTTAATATTCAGGGGATCAACCAGTAGCCCATTTTCGCAAGCTCCGATGATATCCCGTGGTCCGCCGTCTGAGGTGGCGATGATGGGTACACCGCAGGCTGTAGCTTCAATGAGAGTTAGCCCAAAGGGTTCGGTGAGGGCTGGATTGATAAAAACGCCGCGTGTTTTGGCGGTCAGCCGATATAAGTCGGGTACATCGTCGGAAGTATGATGTTTGGGATAGGCGATATGACCATAAAGATCATAGCGATCGATTAATTGGAAGATTTCCGTCAAAACTTGGCGGGGGCCTGATTCCATTGTGGTGATGTCGTCTCGATTTCCTAGCACAATCACCAAATTAGCTAGGTTACGCAGTTCGGGATCTTCCCCAAAGGCTTTGACTAGAGTAGCTACATTTTTACGCACAGCCGGACGGGAAATTGCCGTGATCATCGGCTTGTCGGGGTCTTGCAGAAATCGTTGTAATTTTTGGTAAATGGGTGGATTTTCCCAATTTTCCGATGCTGGGTAGAAACGTTCTAAAGTTACACCAGGAGGAATTACCACCATTCTTTGTGGTTGATAGCGGTCATAAACGCCGTATTGTTCTTCAACTTCTTGATGGGTACTAGCGATGACTAAAGCTGCACCACCGAGGGTAATTTCCTCTGCTTCAATGCGGGTACTGATGTGATAGTTTTCTTCGATGCTTTCTGGTTTAGTGCCATGCTCTAGTAATCGTTGCAGTTTCACACGTCCCAGAGAGTGACCTGTATGCACTAAGGGTGTACCTAACCAACCAGCTACTCGACTACCTACGTAGCCTGCATCAGCGTAGTGTGTATGAATTACGTTTGGTATTTTGCCGACTTTGCGAATGTGTCTGAGCAATTCATCTGCAAAGGTATCTAAATAAGGCCAGAGGACTTCTTTGCGGAGGTAACGCCGGGGGCCGCAGGCTAGGCGAATGATTTGGGCTTTATCGGAGAGAATTTCTACTGGTTGGGCATAGTCAGAACTCACTTTGGGGTCTTGCACCAACCGAGTTACTAGATCAACTCTTTCTACGTCGGGGTGTTTAGCTAATGTAGCGGCGAGTTCGACTACATATTTTGTTTGTCCACCGTTGTCAGCATCTCGTCCTAACTCTAGATTATGACCTCTAATTAAGCCATGAACACTGACTAGTATGATATACAACCCTGAGTTATGTGACATTTGTCTTCCTCTCTAGTTGACTTTATATAGTGCTAAGTAAGTTGGCGTAAATAGATCAGGCAAGAGGGCAGAGGATTTTATCCTAGTTTATTTGTCTGCATATAGTTTGCTTTGATCACGCCAACTTAACTTATGTTTAGGCTTTTTTAACTGCATGAATTTTGAGAATTACAGATGAGATATCCATGAAATTAGCAAGACTCTATACCTTCCCAAACATCTGACCCATCACAAAATTATTCCCTGATGAATACTTTGTCATTGGCAAATCAACATCATTGAAATGGATTTATTATTTAGGGCAATGGCTTTTGTTAAACCTCCAAATTGATAAAATATACCTTTGTATATGTTATCAGTAATAGACCTTGCGATCGCGTCTGTTTGTACTAAATACTCAGATATAATAGCGCAGGCGCAGATTTAGCAATCTATTCCAGTGCCATATTTAATACTTCAAGGTGAATTTATTCTGGTGAGATTATTAATTTTAAAAGTTTAAACTGTATATTCATATACAATAAATTCAAAGTTATTTATACCAGAATTTATGTCTAATACAGTCAAAGTATTTTTCTCTTACTCTCACAAAGATGAAGCATTGCGCGATGAATTAGCAACTCATCTGAGCATGATGAAACGTCAGGGAGTAATTGAGGCTTGGCATGACCGAGAAATCAGTGCTGGTAGGGAATGGGCAAATGCGATTGATGATAATCTAAACATTGCAGACATTATTTTACTGTTGGTGAGTGCTAACTTTTTGGCTTCAGATTACTGCTACGACAAAGAAATGATGCGAGCGATAGAACGTCATGAAGCAAGAGAGGCGCGTGTAATTCCCATTATTCTTAAACCGTCAGACTGGAGTAGTGCGCCGTTTAGTAAATTGCAAGCATTGCCCAAAAATGCTCAACCTGTGACAAAATGGGCAGATCAAGATGACGCTTTTTTGAATGTGGCTCAAGGGATTCGCCGGGTAGTTGAGGAGATTGCTAAATCAAGAACCTCTGCAACTACTGCTGCAACTACAACACCTGTAATACCCAGTCAGGCTGGATTAACAGATAGGCAACATCGGAGATTAGAGCAAGAACGGGATTCATTACAGCAACAATATGATATTGTTAGCGACAAACTGGCTATGCTAAAAAAAGCATTGTTGATTGAAACTGATCCGTCTACCAAGTTTAAATTAGAATCGCAAATTCAAGAAGCTAAAACGGAACACAATAGATTAGATCAGCAGCTTGACGAAATCGAGCAGAAGCTTGTGTAGTTTACTTTTAACCCAGTCTGTGTCTTGCCTTATTCTTTATGAATTCTATTGAAGTTTTTATTTCTTATCACCAACAAGATGAAGAACTGCGCCAAGAGTTAGAGAAGCATTTAGCATCTTTGCGGCAGGAAAACTTGATTGCTAGTTGGCATGATCGCAAAATCATTCCAGGACAAGAAATTAAGAGAGAAATTGATCAGCATCTCAACCAAGCTGGCTTAATACTACTGCTAATTAGTTCTGACTTTCTAGACTCTGAATATCATTGGACGGTGGAAGTGACACGAGCCTTACAGCAGAATGCAGCTAAGAAAGCTTGTGTGATTCCCGTGCTGCTGCGTCATGTGGATTTGGGAACTGGCCGCCTTACGGAACTATTACCACTCCCGAAAAATCGTAAACCGATTAAAAACTGGGCTGACAGAGATGAAGCATTTTTTGAAGTTGCTAAGGGGATTCGGGAAGCGATCGCGCCCTTAATGGCACAATTAGTTAGTAGCGATGAGTTACCCCAGAAAGAAACTACAAAGGCAGAGGAAGACCTGCAATATCGAGTTACCGAACTGCTAAATGAAGCAGATCGTTTATACGAGGATAAAAACTTCGAGGGAGCAATCCTCAAATACAAAGCAGTCCTAAGTCTTGACCTAAACTCTGTGTATGCTCACCATAGACTGGGGAATGCGCTGTCTGCA